>SLSM01000266.1 GCA_007130445.1 Trueperaceae bacterium
ACGAGCGCCTGATCAACCGCTTCGACTACGACGGCGACTACGGCACGGTGCTGAACCGCTTCCTGATGCAGGCCGCGGTCGGTTACCCGCTCACCGTGCACGGCACCGGCGGGCAGACCCGAGCGTTCATCCACGTCCGCGACACGGTGCGCTGCGTGCAGCTCGCGCTGGAACACGCGCCGGAGCGCGGCGAGCGCGTGCGGATCCTGAACCAGATGACCGAGACGCACCGCGTTCGCGACCTGGCGCAGCTCGTCGCGCGCCTGACAGGTGCGCGCGTCGAACTGGTCCCGAACCCCCGCAACGAGGCGGCCGAGAACGAGTTGCACGTCACCAACGACCTGTTCCTCGACCTCGGTCTGGAGCCGACCACGCTGAGCGACGGGCTCCTGGGTGAGGTCACCGACGTGGCTCGCCGCTACGCTCACCGTGCGGACCTGTCCAAGATCCCCTGCACCAGCACGTGGACGAAACGCCAGCGCCCCGGCGCTCCGGGCGCCTCCGAGACGGGCGCGCGCCGCTCCGACGCCGCGCGCGTCGACGCCGACGAGGAGGCCATCGGCCGCGCCTGAGCGGCCCCGGGTCCGAGCATGCGCATCGCACTGTTCACGGAGACGTTCCTGCCCAAGATCGATGGGGTCGTGACGAGGTTGGTGAGGACGCTCGATCACCTCGCCCACCTGGGCCACGAGGTGCTCCTCTTCGCCCCGCACGACCCGCCACCGTCGTACGCCGGGCATCGCGTGGTCCCCGTGCCGGCGTTCTCGTTCCGACCCTGGTACCCGGAGCTGTTCCTGGGGCTGCCGCGGCCACGCCTCGGCCGCGAGCTCGACGCCTTCGCGCCCGATGTCGTGCACGTGGTGAACCCGGTGATCCTCGGCTTGTGGGGGACGATGGTGGCCCGCCAGCGCGACCTGCCGCTGCTGGCGAGCTTCCACACCGACATCACCCAGTACGCGGTGCACCTGCGGCTCGCGTTCCTCGGCCCGATCTCGCGCGTGTTCCTGCGAGACGTCCATAACCAGGCACACGTGAACCTGTGCACGTCGCAACCGATGGTCGATTCGGCGCGTGCCCTCGGCATCCGGCGCGTCCGCTTGTGGCCGAAGGCCGTCGACACGGAGCGCTACCACCCGGGCCGGCGTGACCCAGCGATGCGCGCTCGGCTCAGCGACGGCCACCCCGACGCGCCGCTCATGCTCTACGTCGGGCGGCTCTCGCACGAGAAGCGACTCGCCTGGCTCCACGAGCCTCTGCGCCGCCTTCCCGGCGTGCGGCTCGCGTTCGTGGGTTCGGGCCCGGCGGAGGCCGAGCTGCGCGCGCATTTCGAGGGCACGCCGACGACGTTCATGGGCTACATGGCCGGCGACGCGTTGGCGGCGGCGTACGCCTCGGCCGACGTGTTCGCCTTCCCATCGGACACCGAGACGCTCGGGTTCGTGGCGATGGAGTCGATGGCGTCGGGTGTGCCCGCCGTCGGCGCGCGCGCCGGCGGCGTCCCGGACGTGATCCGGCACGAAGAGAACGGCCTGCTGTTCACGCCTGGTGACACGGACGACCTCACCGAGCAGCTGCGGCGGCTGCTCTTCGACACCGAGTTGCGCGCGCGCCTCGCGCGCGCCGCCCGCGCCGACATGGAGCGCTGGTCGTGGCGCGCCTCCACCGAGGCGCTGGTCGCGTACTACCGCAAGGCGCGCGAGGTCCACGCGCGCTTCGAGCCCCCGAGCGACGCGCGCGCCGCGCGTCAGACGCGCGGCACCACCGTCGGCCCGCGGGGCGAGTCGAAGACGTCGACCTCGGTGCGATAGGCGCGCTCGAGCCGCGAGCGCACCAACACCTGGCGGACGGTGCCGGCGGCGACCACGCGACCGTCGGTCAGGAGCAGCATCCGGTCGCACGCGCGCGCAGCCAGGTTGAGGTCGTGCAAGACGAGCAGCACCCCGACACCGTCGGCGGCCGCCTGGCGGGCGGCGCGCAGCAGCTCCGCCTGGTAGCGCAGGTCGAGATGGCTGGTGGGCTCGTCGAGCACGAGCACACGCGGGCGCTGCGCCAGCGCACGCGCCAGCACCACGCGCTGACGCTCGCCGCCCGAGAGCTGCTCCACGGGTCGCTCCGCCAGACCCCACACACCCGTCTGCCGCATCGCACGCTCGACCTCGGCCTCGTCTTCGGCGCTGGGTCCGCGCCATGCGCGGACGAACGGGGTTCGCCCCATACGCACGACCTCGCCGACGAGGAAACCCTCCGGCAGGGTGGCCGCCTGCGGCATCACCGCCAGGCGCCGTGCCAACGCTCGCCGCCCCAAGCTCCCGAGCGGCGCCCCGTCGACCCACACGCTCCCAGACCGCACGGCCAGCACCTTGCTGATCACGTGCACCAGCGTGGACTTCCCCGCGCCGTTCGGTCCGATGACACCGAGGACCTCGCCGCCGCGAAGCTGCAGGTCGATACCGTGCAGCACGGGTCGCGCGCCATACCCGGCATGCACGCCCTCCAGGCGCAGCACCTCGGGCGCAGCGGCGGCCAGGAGTGCGCCGCTCGACCCGGGTGCCGCCATCGCGCCGCTGCCTGCGAGGCGCGTCATGCGCCGCTCCGGCGCCGCAGCAGCACGAGGAAGAACGGCGCGCCCACCAACGCGGTGACCACGCCCACCGGGAGCTCGGCGGGCGCGATCACGGTGCGGGCCACCAGGTCGGCCAGCACCATGAAAAGTGCGCCCCACACCGCCGCGAGCGGCACGAGGCGGCGATGGTCCGGGCCGAACGCGAGGCGGACGGCGTGCGGCACCACCAGGCCCACGAAGCCGATCACGCCGGCGACGCTGACGGCCGCGGCGGTGGCCAAGGTGCCCGCGAGCACCACACCGAGCTTGAGCGCCTCGACCGACACGCCGAGGTGCGCGGCGGCGAGCTCACCGAGCTGCAGCACGTCCAGCGCCCGCGCGGCGGCGAGCATGCCGGCCCCCGCGACGAGCACGAGCGGCAGCAGACTGCCGACGCGATCCCACGACGCGAACGCCAGGCTCCCCAGGAGCCACGTGAGGATGCCGGCCGCCTGCTCGCGCGACGCGAGCAGCACGAACGAGGTCCCGGCGGCCAGACACGAGCCGATCACGACGCCGGCCAGCACGAGCGGCACCACCGGCAGCGTCCAACCACGCCGCGCCAGTGCCACCACCGCCAGCACCGTGAGCGTCGCCCCGACGAACGCGGCTGCGCTCACGCCGAGGCCGCCGAGCGCTCCGAGCGTTCCACCGGCCACCATCACCAGCGCGGCGGCGAAGCCGGCGCCGCTGGCCGCGCCGAGGAGGTACGGGTCTGCCAGCGGGTTGCGGAACACGCCCTGGAAACCCGCCCCCGCCAGCGCCAAGGCCGCCCCGACCAGCGCGGCCAGCGCGACGCGCGGCAACCTGATCTGCCACACGATCGTGTCGATCACGCGCTGGCTGGCGTCGACGTGCACGAGTGGCGCCAGGCCGAGCGCAGCGCGGACGCTCGCCTCGATCCCACGCACCGTGGCGGCCGTGACGTCCGCTGGGCCGATCCGCACGCTGCCGATGCCGGCCGCGAGCACCACCACGAGCGCCAGGGCGAGCGTCGACAGCGCCAAGGGGCGCGTCAGACGCCGCACCGCGACGCCGACGGTGGCCACCCGGGCCACGCTCACGCCGTCAGCTCCCGTGCCGAGGTCGTCAGAACGCCTCCGGGTGCAGGATGCGGGCGAGGAGCAGCAGCGCCTCGCCGACCCGGGGGCCGGCCCGGCTCATGACGTCGCTCTGGTCCTGCGTGAGCTCGACCACGCGTCCGTCGACGACCGCCGCGATCCCCGACCACCCCGGGCGGCCCGCGACCATCTCGGCGCTCACGCCGTACGGTGCGTCGGCGAGGACGATCACCTGGGGATCGGACGCGACCACGAACTCCGGGTCGACGAGCGGGAAGTCGCCGAGCTCGCCGGGCACGATGTTGGCGCCCCCGGCGAGCGCGATGAGGGTGCCGATGAAGCCGTCAGGCCCGACGCTGTACGGTGAAGGGTCGATCTCGTAGAACACGGTGGGGCTTTCGCGACCGGCGACGAGCGCGGCCACGCCGTCGAGCTCGCCGCGCATGCGTCCACGCAGCAGCGCCGCCTCGTTCGGCGTCCCGAGCAGCAGAGCGAGGCGATCGATCACCTCGAACACCTCCTCGAGCCGCTGCGGCGTGCCGGCGTAGACGGGGATGCCGAGCGGCGCCAAGGCGTCGGCCGCGCCGCTGTACTCGTCGACCAACACGAGATCGGGGCGCAGCGCGACGAGCGCCTCGAGGTCGGGCGCGAAGGCGCTGCCGAGCTCGGGAAGGTCCAGCACGACGAGCGGGTAGTTGCTGAACGTGTCGCGGCCCACGAGCCGCTCGCACGCGCCCAGCGCGCACACCGTCTCGGTGTGGCTCGGGACCAGCGAGACGACGCGCTGCGGCGGCGCCTCGAGCCGCACTTCGCGGCCGAGGTCGTCGACGACGGTGACCGGCCAGGCCGCGAACGCGACGCCCAGCCACGTCAGCGTCGCGACGAGGGCGACCAGCATGGGCGCGCGCGCCATGGGTTTCGTCGGGGGTCGGTCGGGTGTCGCTCTGGATCGCATCACAAGGCCTCCGGAGGCGCTTGCGAGTCGGGAACGTCCGTCGACTGGGTCGAACGGACGGCAGGCGAACGGCCATGGCCGCTCGCGTGCTGCCCTTCCTCGTCCGCGCAAGGGGTGCAGTCGCTCGCGTGCGGCATTCGGACTCGCCCCGTGAGGGGACCACCGTTGCGGGACAGCGCCGGGTTCACACCGGACTTCCCCACACGCGAACGCCCGCAGCCTACGCCCCCGCGCGGCGGCAGGTCAACGGTCGCCGCTCCCGCCGCACGGCCTCGGGCGCCGACGCGTGGTAGTTTTCGCGCGTGCTGCGGCTCGACGACCTCCCGGCGCTCACGCGCACCGACGCCGCCGCGTTCACGCCGCCACCGCGCTTCGGCGCCGTCGACCTGGCCGGTTTCCGGACGCCGCACCCGAGCCAGGCGTTGGCCAAGGAGCGCGTCCGGGCCTTCGCCACCGCCTGCCGCGATCACGACGTGCGCGCCCGGTGGTGGCCGTTCCCGCGCAGAACACGCGAGGTCGAGCGACCCGGCCTCTACCTCGACGGCGGCTTCGGGGTCGGCAAGACCCACCTGCTCGCGGCGGCGTACGGCCTCGCGCCGACCGCGTCGAAGCGCTACGTGTCGTTCCAGCAGCTCGTGCACGTGATCGGCGTGCTGGGCATGCCCGCCGCGAAGGAGCGGATCGCACACGTACGCCTGCTGTGCCTCGACGAGTTCGAGCTCGACGACCCGGGCAACACGCTCATCGTGAAGACCTTCCTCGCCGCCGTGTTCGAGCGCGGCGGAGCGGTGATCACCACGTCCAACACCGCCCCTGAGGCGCAGGGGCGGGGACGGTTCAACGCCGAGGACTTCCGGCGCGAGATCCAGTCGATCGCGGAGCGCTTCGAGGTCGTGCGCATCGACGGCCCCGACGCGCGCACGAGCGCCGACGCGGGCGGCATGATGCGCCCGGACGAGCTCCCGGGCGGCAGCGCCCATCGGGTTCGGAGCGATTGGGAGGGCCTGCTGGCCCACCTCAGGCGCCACCATCCGGCGCGTTACCGCGCCCAACTCGAGATGCTGGATGGCATCGCCATCACGGGGGCGCGGCGGCTCTCCGACCAGAACGACGCGCTGCGCTTCGTGCACTTCGTCGACACCCTCTACGACCTGCGCGTGCCGCTGTGGCTCGCGGCGGCGGACGTCGCCGATGGTGTCGCGGCGCTCGACG
>SLSM01000004.1 GCA_007130445.1 Trueperaceae bacterium
ACCACACACCAGAATGCGAACAGGGCGACGCTCGTCTTCAGGGTGCGCACGGACGACGACCTCCGCCGTTCAGCGAGAGGGTACGAGCGTGAACGCGGCCACGGGAGCGGCGTGGTGCGTCGACGACGGCGCCGGCCGAGCGGACTCGGCCGGACGAAACGGGTTCACCCGCATGCTGGCGCGTGCGGTGGTCGTCGCGCCAGGGACAGATGCCGCGGCGGTGTGCATGGGCCGCGGCGGTACGCTGACCGCACGTCACGATCTGTATGGGGGTTCGACCCATGACCGATGGAGATGCCACCTCCCCGCTCCGGACCGTGCTGCGCGCGGTGGTCGCGCGCGACCCACACGAGCGAGCGTTCCACCGCGCCGTCCACGACGTGTTCGCATCGCTCGGGCCACTATGCGAGGAGCATCCGGAGTACGCCGAGGCGGGCGTGTTCGAGCGCCTCGTGGAAGCAGAGCGCCAGCTGCTGTTCCGCGTCCCCTGGGTCGACGACGGCGGCACGGTGCGCGTGCAGCGCGGCTACCGCGTCGGCTGGAGCAGCGCGCTCGGGCCGTACAAGGGCGGCCTGCGCTTCCACCCGAGGGTCGACCTCGCTGGGATCAAGGCGCTCGCCTTCGAGCAGACGGTCAAGAACGCCCTCACCGGCCTCGCGATCGGCGGCGCCAAGGGCGGCGCCGACTTCGACCCCAAGGGCAAGAGCGAGGGCGAGGTGATGCGCTTCTGCCAGAGCTTCATGACCGTGCTGCACCATCACCTGGGTGAGCACGAGGACGTGCCCGCGGGCGACATGGGCGTGGGCGAGCGCGAGCTCGGCTTCATGTACGGCCAGTACGTGCGCCTCACGCGGCGCTACGAGGCCGGGGCGCTGACCGGCAAGGGGATCGGCTGGGGCGGCTCGGCCGGCCGCACGCAGGCCACCGGATACGGCGCCGTCTACTTCCTGGAGCACGCCCTCCACGAGCGCGACGAGGCATTGGACGGCAAGCGCGCCGTCGTGTCCGGGAGCGGCAACGTGGCGATCTACGCGATGGAGAAGCTCACCGAGCTCGGCGCCACGGTGGTCGCCTGCTCCGACTCGAGCGGCACGATCGTCGACGACGAGGGCATCGACGTGGAGCTCGTCAAGGCGCTCAAGGAGCGGCGCCGCGAGCGCCTCTCGGTCTACGCCGACGAGCGCTCCCGGGCCGAGTACCGCGAGGGCGCGGCGGTGTGGGACGTGCCATGCGACCTCGCGCTGCCGTGCGCGACGCAGGACGAACTCGACGAGCGCGACGCCCGCCGGCTCGTCGGCAATGGCTGCTTCGCCGTCGCGGAGGGCGCCAACATGCCCTGCACCGCGGAGGCGATCACCGTGTTCCGCGACGCCGACACGATCTTCTGCCCCGGCAAGGCGGCGAACGCCGGCGGCGTGAGCGTATCGGTGCTCGAGATGCAACAGAACGCGCGCCGCGAGACGTGGAGCCTCGACCACGTCGACGCCCGCCTGCACGAGGTGATGCACGACGTGTTCAGGCGCTGCCACGAGACCGCCGAGGCGTACGGGGCGCCGGGCGATTACGTGGTCGGCGCCAACGTGGCCGGGGTGCGGCGCGTCGCCGAGGCGATGCTGTCGCTGGGCGTGACGTGACGGTCCCCACCGCCACCACCAGCGACGCCTACGCACCGCAGGCCGTCGCGCTGCGCGTGCGCGACCTTGGCGTGGCGAAGCTGCGCAGACCGACCTTCCCGACCTTCGTCCTGAGCGTCTTGGCGGGCGCGTTCATCGCGCTCGGTTCCCTGTTCTTCGTGGTCGTCGTCACGGGCAGCACCCTGGGCTTCGGCGTCACCCGCATGCTCGGCGGCGTCGCCTTCAGCCTGGGACTGATCCTCGTGGTGGTCGCGGGCGCCGAGCTGTTCACCGGCAACGTCCTGATCGCGATGGCGTGGGCGTCGCGCCTCGTGGGCACGGCCGAGGTGCTGCGCCACTGGGCCCTCACGTTCGCGGGCAACGCCGTCGGCGCGCTCGGCACGGTGGGGCTGGTGTGGCTCGGCGGGATCCACACGTTCTCGGGTGGCGACGTCGGCGCCACCGTCCTCGCCATCGCCGAGCACAAGACCGGCCTCGGCGTGCTGGCGCTGCTCGCGCTCGGCACGCTCTGCAACGCGCTCGTGTGCCTGGCGGTGTGGCTGGCGCAGGCGGCCCGCAGCGTGACCGACAAGGTGCTCGCCATCGTCTTCCCCATCAGCGCCTTCGTGGCGGTGGGCGCCGAGCACTCGATCGCCAACCTCTTCTTGCTGCCGTGGGCGTGGGTCCTCGCTGGCTTCGACCCCGCGCTGGTCGTCGCCTCGCTCGTCAACGTGGCGGCGGTGACCGTCGGCAACGTGCTCGGTGGGACGGTCCTCGTCGCCGGGGTGTACTGGCTGGCGTACCTTCGGGGGGCGCCCGACACTGCCTGAACCCGGACGCCACGTGCACAGCTCCGACGATGAAGCTCGCTTCAGGTGATGCGCACGGTGCGTCGCCGATCCCGCTGCTAGCCTTCGAGGAACGAGGGGGTCTCCATGGCGCTATCGACATCCCGTTCCACACTGATCCTGGCGGTCCTGCTGCACTGCTCGATCGCCGTCGCGCAGCGCATCGTCGTCGAACCTCAGGCGATCGTCGTCAACCCCGTGCCCGCGTTCGACGTCGAGGTCTGGGTCGGTCGCGACCCGACGGGTCGCACCGAACCGTCGTACGCGGTCGGCGAGCCGATCGAGATCACCGTGCGAACCAGCGAGGACGCCTACGTGTACCTCTACAGCGTCAGCGCGTCGGGCGAGATCGTGCAGATCCTGCCCAACCGATACGACGACGGCGGGCGCGATCCCTTCGTCCGCGCCCGCGTCACGCGCACCTTCCCGCCGCAGGGCGCGCGCTACGCCTTCGTGGTCGAGGTGCCCACGGGCCTCGCCAAGGTGATCGCCGTGGCGTCCCTGGAGCCGCTCGACACGGGCACGCTCGCGTCGTTCACGAGCGAGGCGGCGTTCACGGCGACGTCGCGCCTGGGCGAGGAGGGCTTCGCGCGCGCACTCTCGATCATCGTGGAGCCCTTGCCGCAGGACGCGTGGGTCACGGCCACCGCGCTGTACTACGTGGGCCGACGACCGGCGCAGGGTGCGTTCGGCACGATCGCGGTCACCTCGCGCCCCGCGAGCGCCGAGGTGTTCGTCGACGGCGCGTTCGCGGGTTTCACGCCGCTCCGCTACGGCGTGCGCCCGGGCTCGTACGAGGCGGAGGTGCGCGCGCCCGCGCACTCGAGCGCGCGCGAGACGGTGGTGGTGCAGCCGGATCGTGTCTCAGACGTCGATGTGGCACTCATGCCCGACGCGCGTCCGGTCGCGCCCAGGGCCGAGCCGATCAACCCTTTCCTCGGGCTGCTCCCGTACCCCGGCTCCGAGGTGACGCACCAGAGCATCGACGGCCGCGACTCGGAGACGACCTTCACCGCCTCGGCGCGCCTCCGCGACGTTTACGAGCACTTCCACGCACAGCTGATCGCCGACGGTTGGCGACGCACCGATCTCGAGGTCGACGACGACGAGATCGAAGCCGAGTACCGGCGCGACGGCCTCACCTTCGAGCTCGAACTCGAACGCGACGGTCGTGATCGTTACGAGCTCGAGATCGACTTCGATTGACGACTCGGTCGGTGGCACGGCGCGCGTTTCCGTGAGCGACGGGGCGGCCGCCGCCTCCGAGCAGCGCACCTCGGAGCGTCAGGCCGAGGCCAGGTGCCCGAGGAGCAGCGCGTTCACCTCGGCCGCACGGTGGATCGTGACACCGTGGGCCGCATCGGGGATGCAGACGAAGCGCGCGCCGGGGATCGCGGCCGCGAGCGCGCGCCCGAAGCTCGGCGGGGCGATCGGGTCGTACTCCGCGCTCATCACCAGCGTCGGGACCTCTGGTAGCTGGCCGAACCGCTGGCGTGCGTCGTAACGCCGGAGCGCGGCGAGTTGCGCGTCGACGACGTCTGGCTGCTCGGCTAGATCGTGGCCGAAGCGCGGCGCGAGGGCCGTGGCGAGCTCGTCGAGCTCTGCGCCACGCAGCGCGCTGGGTGGGAGCACCAACCGAAGGAACGCATGCCGGCGCGCCCGGGCACTCCCGAAGGTCGCCGCGATGCCGAGCCGCGCGATCGGCCAGGTCAGGCGCGTCGCGTCGCGACCACGCACGACGCAGCACAGGAGCGCCAGGCTGAGTGCGCGCGCAGACACTGCGGCCACCTCGAGCGCGACAAGAGCGCCGAGCGAGTGACCGACCAGATGCGCGGCGTCCCAGCCCTGCGCGTCCATGAGCGCCACCACGTCGCCCGCCAGCCGTTCGACGGTGACCGCCCCGGCCGTCGGCTGGCTGGCGCCCATGCCGCGGTGGTCGAAGCTGAGGCAGGCGAACGCCTCGCTCAGCGCGTCCACCTGCGGCGCCCAGCCGTCGCCGTGCAGGCCGACGCCCTGGATGAGTACCACCGGCACCCCCGCGCCGTGGACGCGGTACGCGAACGTGCAGCCGTCGTGCGGCAGCGAACCGGCACCAATCCCGTCGTGCGCTCGCCGAGCCTCGTTGTCGAGCATGGCGGGAGCATACACGTGAGGCCGTGGTCACCGTGAACACGTGGCGGCGAGGTCGTCGCCGCGGGAGCGGGCACGCCTTCACGCTCAGACGGTGCTTGCCGCGCGTGTCGTTGGCGCCCGTCGCTCAACGGCGCGCCGACTCGGCGTCAGAACCCGCCGACCATGCCTCCGAACAACCCTGCGAACAGCGCACCCACGATCGCCCACACGACGGCGAGGATGATGCCGGCCGGGATGGCGGCGATTGACACCTTCACGAGCATCCAGACCAAGTTGCCGAACGGGATGTCCAACCGAGTGATCGTGACGTTCATGTCGTTGTTCACGAGGGGCCTCCGTCGACACGATAGGGCTCGGCCGACGGCCCCGACGTGAAGAACCTGCCGCCACGAGGTGTTGCGCGTAACGACGACGGCCGCGGTGGTCCGCGGCCGTCGTCATCGTGGTGGAGCTGAGGGGATTCGAACCCCTGACCTTCTGAATGCCATTCAGACGCGCTCCCAACTGCGCCACAGCCCCACGTCGGCAACCCTCTCGTGGAGGGCGACCCGTAGGTTACCGGTGCGCCAGGGGCGTGTCAAGGAACCTCACGTAGGAGCGATGCGGTACGGGATGCGCACGTCGGGTTCGTCGGTCGGGAAGCCCTCGTCGCGCGTGACGAGGAGCGCGCCCTCCGCCCGCGCGCAGGCCCACACGAGTGCGTCCGGGAGGCGCATGTGACCCTCTCGGCGGATCCGACCCGCGTCGCACGCGACGGCCTCGTCCACGGGGACGACGCGGCAGCCGCGGAGTAGCGCGTCGACCGCCGCGATCCGCGCGTCGGAACCGGCGCCGACGACGAGCTCGGCGACCGAGACGGCGCTCACGAGGACCTCGTGGTAGCGATCGAGTTCCTCCGCCGCTTCGGGCCTGCCCATGAGGTAGTCGACCAGCACGTTCGTGTCGACCAGGGCGTTCATGCGTCGTCCCACTCCGATCGGAGCCGCCGCTGGAGCGCGAGACCGTCGACCTCATCGTCGCGCCATGCGCCGAAGGCGGCGCCGCGGTCGTCTCCGGCGTGGCCGTCGAGGTAGCGCTCGACCGCCTCGCGCACCAGCGCAGCGCGCGACCGCCCCGTCGCGCGCCGGAGCCGGTCGAGTGCCTCGACGGCGTCGTCGGGGAGGTCGACGATGGTTCTCATGGCATCATGATGACACATCGTGATGACGTTCGCCGCCATACGCGAAC
>SLSM01000207.1 GCA_007130445.1 Trueperaceae bacterium
CATGAGGCGCACCACGTGGCCGTCGCGCTCACCACCGGCGTTGGCGAAGGCGAGCACCACGCGCTCGCGGCCCAGGGCGTCGATCATCGCCCCCGGCCCCTCGGCGGTGTTGACCATGAACACGAAGGTGGGGATCATCGCGTTGCCGGCGAGGACCGGGAGCGCCGCGTCGAGCTGCGTCTTTTGGACGGCCACGAGGCACATGTCGAAGCGCTCGCGGGTCGGCATCGCGTCGAGCGTCCGGACGTGGGTCGTGGTCCGCTCACCGGTGTCGACCTCCTCGAGCACGATGCCGTGCTCGCGCAGGTCGCGGCAGCGGCGGCCGCGTGCGACGACGGTGACGTGGTGACCAGCGTCAGCGAGGCGGGCGGCGTAGAGGCTGCCGATGACGCCTGCGCCGAAGACGAGGATCTCGAGGGGAGGGCTGTCGCTCTGCATCGTTCACTCCTTCGCGCTCGCGGCGGCCGCCGTCGTGGGCTCGGGGTGGTGGGCGGTCATGCGAGCAGGACGACCCACACGAGGAGCTGGCTGAAGAAGTTCAGCGTCACGTGCGAGGTGACGGGGCCGCGGATGGATCCCGAGCGCCGCGTCACCCAGCCCCACATGAGGCCCAACGCGATCGCGCCGGCGATGTACGCGCCGTGGCCGCCAGGCAGCGTGGTCGCGGCAAACGGCATCGCTGCGAGGTGCCAGAGACCGAAGCCGATGGCTGGGTAGACGTACCCCGCGAACAGGGCACCCCGGTGCGCCACGTGGTACGTACCGCGCCACAGGACCTCCTCGCCCACGCCGTTGCACACGGCGATGGCGGCCGCGATCGCGACGGCGGCCGGCGGGATCCTCGTGATGCCGCCGTCGAGCACGGTGAGGGCGGCGTAGGGCACCGCGATCACGATCGGCAGCAGCAGGCAGGCGAGCCCGACGGCGGCGGGGCGACCGAGCGGCTGCGGGCTGGACCGGAACATCGCACGGAGGCCGCGCCGGCCCACCACCCACAGCGGGAACGCCAGGCACCACACGAGCCAATACACCGGGAGACCGGCGAACACGGCGTACTGGCTCGGCACGATGTGCGAGGCCGCCAGGAACACCAGGACCATGCTGCCGAGGATGGCGGCCGGCGCCACGTGCAAGGCGACGCGGCGGGTGGTGTCGAGCTCGAACGGCCGCCCGTTGTGGCTCGGCGTCGCACCGGGCTGGTCGGGGCTCCGCGCCTGCGGGTGGATCGTCGTCATGCGACGCTCCCGCGCCCCTCGTTTCGCGTGCCGGCGTCGTCACGGCGTGGTGCCGACGGACGCCGCTCGACGCGCAGGACCGGACCGAGGCTGCGCCTGGGTGGTGCGCGCCGTGGTGGCGACCTCCACCGCATGCCCGGTCCCGTTGCTGCACGACCGCCTTGCCGACGTGCTCGTGCCATGCTTCACGATACCCGAAGTGCGTGAGCGACGACGATGGACGGCGCTCAGTTCGGCGTCATCAACCCTTCGAGCTGCAACGTGTGGCGCATCGGGTGCACGACGGCGTGCTCGAGCATCGCCTCGACCACGAGCGCCGAGACCCACTTCGTCGGGTAGCTCTCGCGCAACCGCTCTCGCGGGACGTCGCAGAGCACGCTGCGCCACCGCTCCAACAGATGCTCCAGGTAGGCGTCGGCCTGCTCCTCGACGTCGTCGACGCCGGGCACCTCGTCGAGCCCCGGGTCGCCGAGCTCGAGGTGCTCGGCGAGCCAGCGCAGGTAGCCGCCGGCGGCGCTGAGCACGTGGCGGAACGAGGCCTGCGGTGAGGCGTCGTGCTGACCGGTCGCGGGCAACTCCACACCCCACGCCAGTGCGCGTCGCCAGGTCGCGAGGCAGGTGCGGAGCTCACGCTCGTGGAGCAGCACCAGAGCACGGACGCCACGATCACGGAAACCCTCGAGTTCGTTCATGATGCGCTCAGCGTAGAGGTCCGCCGCCGAGCGGGTCAAGGATCCGACCGCTGCTCAGTCGGACGCCCCGGCCGCGAGCACCGCCAGCGCCTCGTCGACCAACCCCGGCTCGCCGGCGAAGACCGTCAAACCCGGTGCGCGCACCCAGTCGAGCGGCGTGTCCGCGAACACGGCTGCGCCGCCGGCCTCGCGCACGAGCACGATGCCTGCAGCCACGTCCCAGGCCTTGAGGCCGAACTGCCAGAAGAGGTCGGTGCGACCCGCGGCGAAGTGGCAGAAGTCGCGGCAGGCGGCGCCCGAGGAGCGCACGCCGGCGGACCGGCGGGCGAGCTCGGCGAACACCGCCTGGTCGCGTGGCGAGCGCGCGGAGGCGGCCGTGAAGTTGGACGAGATCAGGGCGTGCGACATCGCGTGCGCCTCGCCCCTGGTCAGCCGCTCGGCCTCGCGCCAGGCGCCGCCACCGCGCACGGCCCAATACACGGCGTCCTCCGACGCGTCGTAGATCACGCCAAGCACCACCTCGTCGTCGACCACGAGGCCGACCGAGACGCAGAAGCCCGGGTAGCCGCGCACGAAGTTGTGGGTGCCGTCGATCGGGTCGATCACCCAGGTGGGCGCGCCGGGCACGGACTCGTCGAGACCCTCTTCCCCGACGAAGCCGACCTCCGGCGCCGCTTCACGCAGCGCGACCACGAGCCGGCGCTGGACCTCCGCGTCGGCGAAGGTGACCATGTCGCCGGGGCTGGTCTTGGTGGTCTGGCCCAGGTCGCCGTCGCCGGCGCTGACCTGCGCGGCGAAGGCGGTGGCCCAGCGGCCCAGCGCGCGGGCGTGCGCGCTCGCGACGTCCTTGAGTGCGAGGAGGCGCTCGGCATCGAACGTGCGGTCGGTGTGGTCGCTCATCGTTCGAGCGTACGACGCGTGGACCTGGTGCGCAGCCGTCAGCGGCGGCGCGCCAGGCTCCAGGCCTCGAGCCGCACGACGCGCGCCTCTCCTCCGACGGCCGTCAGCGCCACTCGATCGATCGCAGGCCCCTCGGGGTAGACGCGGGTGGTGAGCGCGTGGCGATCGTCGGCGATCAGCTCGAGCACCGAGTGGTCGAGGTAGAGGTGCAGTTCGACGCGCTCGAGCGGCTCGCTGGGCACACCGAGCGGAGCGGTGTCGACGGCGTAGTCGGCGCCGTGCGGTCCCTTGGCGTGGCGCGTGTCGACGATCAGTCGCTTCGTCCGCCAGGCGATGCGTACGTCGGTGTGCTCGGACGCGCTGTGCTGTAGGCGGAGGCCGGAGACGGCCGCGCTGCCGCGCTCGAGCGTCGCGCGGACCTCGATGGCCGGGCCCGCGACGTCGAGCTCGACGAGGTCGCGCACGTCGACAGCGTCGAGGCGGGTGGGTCGACCCGCTCGCAAGGCCGTCAGCTCGGGGACGAAGCGCTGTCGCACCTCGCCGCGCTCGAACGTCAGCAGCCGCGGTAGCGACATCACGCCCGCCCACGAGCCGTTCGCGCGTTCGACGGAGCGTTGCTCCTGGAGCCAACCCCACATCAGCCGGCGTCCGCCGTCGTCCGCCGTCGTCAGCGGCGCGTAGAAGCAGCGGTAGCCCCAGTCGAGCCGCTGCCTCCGCTCGGGGTGGAAGCGGTGGCCGCGATAGCCGCCGATGAGCACGTTCGGGTAGGTGAGCTCGGTCCGCTGCCAGCGCGATACGAGCAGCAGGTGTGCGCCACCCACGGTGACGAAGTTTGGGCACTCCCAGATCTGTCCGGTGTCGTCGCACACCGGATCGGCGTGCTCGGGCACGAAGGGGTGGAGGTACGTCCAGGTGCGGAGGTCCGCGCTGCGGTAGAGCAGGGCCTGCCCGACACCGCCCAGCGACGTCCCCACCAGCGCATACCAGGCATCGTGCTCACGCCACACGAAGGGGTCGCGGTACGCCTCGAACGTGTGCTCGGTCAGCGACGCGGGCATGCGCGCGACGGGGTTGTCGCCCAGCTTGCGCCACTCGACCAGGTCGTCGGAGCCGACGGCGACGCAGGTGGCCTGCACGCCGTCACGCACGCCGGTGTAGAGGATCGTCGGCGTGCCGTCATCATTCACCAGGCACCCCGACCAGCAACCGCCCTCGTCCGCCGGGGGCATCTCGGGGGTGATCGCGACCGGCAGGTGCTCCCAGTGGACGAGGTCGTCGCTCACGGCGTGGCCCCAGTGGGGCGGGGCCCACCGCGGCGCCAGCGGGTTGTGTTGGTAGAAGACGTGGTAGCGGCCGCGCCAGTGCACGACGCCGTTGGGATCGTTCATCCAGCCCGAGTGGGGCAACAGGTGGAAGCGGGGACGATGACGGTCTGGCACGGGGCTCACCCAACCATCCTCGCAGCGTCGATCGATGTGCTCACGCTCGCGCTGCACACCTCATCGCCGCAGAGGCGCCATGCCTCGACCTGCTCGAAGCACGCATCCCCAGCCTCGCTGACGAGCAGCACATCGTGCTCGGCTGGACCGACGGGGTAACAGCGGGCAGTGAGCGCGTGACGATCGTCCGCGATGACCTCGAGGACGGAGTGGTCGAGGTAGACGTGCAGGGTCACACGTTCGAGGCGACGGCCGCCGTCGACGAGCGGCGCGACGTCGAAGGCGTACTCACCCGCGTGCGTCCCCTTCGACCAACGAGTGTCGACGAGGAGGCGTCCGGTCTCCCACGCGACCAGGACGTCCGTATGCTGACCTGCGGCGTGTCGGAAACGGATGCCGGCGGCTGTGCCTCGCCCGCGCACCACCGTGCAGCGCACCTCTGCAGTCGCCGTGTCGACGCCGAGTGACCGTTCACCCCGGACCGACATGTGCTCGACGCGCGTGCACTCCGTTCGCAGCGCCGCCAACTCCGGCACGAAGCGCTGCCGAAACGAGCCCGCCTCCAGCGACACCTCGCGGGGCAGCGACATCACCCCCGCCCACGTGGCGCCACTGCGCATCGCGTCGCGCTGCTCGGGCAACCAGCCCCACATGAGCCGCCGCCTCCGGCCGTCGGCCAGCGTGAGCGGGGCGAAGAACGCGCGGTGACCCCAATCCAGCCGCTGGCGCCGGCGAGGGAAGAAGTGCTGCTTGCGGTACGCGCCCAGGAGCACGTGAGCATGGGTCCCAGCCGCCCACTGGAAGCGCGACACGATGAGGGCGTGCTCGTCGCCGAGTGCGAAGAACCCGGGGCACTCCCACACCTGACCCGTGTCTTCACAGATCGGTCGGTCGAACGACGGCACGAACGCGTGGAGGTAGGTCCAGGACCGGAGGTCGTCGCTCCGGTGCAAGAGGGCCTGACCGAGGCCCCCGATCGACGTGCCGACCAGGGCGTACCAGCCGTCGTCCTCGCGCCACACCCAGGGATCGCGGAACGCCTCCATCGTCTGGCCTCGCAGGCCGTTGGGCGGTCGCATCACCGGGTTGTCGGGGTGCTTGGTCCACCGAACCAGGTCCGGCGACCCGGTCGCGAGACACGTCACCTGCTCACCATCTCTGGCGGTGCTGTACAAGAGGGTGGGAGTGCCATCGTCGTCGACGAAACAGCCCGACCAGCAACCGTCGAGATCTGTGGGCGGCGCCTCCGGGGCGAGGGCGATCGGCGCGTGTTGCCAATGGACGAGGTCGTCGCTCACGGCGTGGCCCCACGATGGGGTCCCCCACCGCGACGCCAGCGGGTTGTGTTGGTAGAAGACGTGGTAGCGGCCGCGCCAGTGGACGACGCCGTTGGGATCGTTCATCCAGCCCGAGGGGGGCAGGAGGTGGAAGCTGGGACGATGGCGGTCGGGCGCGAGGGTCACCCCTTGACCCCCGAGGCGGCGATCGACTCGATGAAGGCGCGCTGCAGCAGCAGGTAGAACACCA
>SLSM01000033.1 GCA_007130445.1 Trueperaceae bacterium
ATCGACACGCCCGGCTACGCCGACTTCGTCGGCGAGATCCGTGGCGCGCAGGCCGCCGCCGACGGCGTGCTGATCGTCGTGTCGGCCGTGTCGGGCGTGGCGGTGGGGACCGAGCGCGTGTGGACCTCGTCGTTCGAGCGCGAGCTGAACACGATCTTCGTGATCAACAAGATGGACCGCGAGAACGCCGACTTCTTCCGAACCATGGCGTCGATCGAGGACTCGTTGGCGGGCAACATCGCCGCCATCCAGGTGCCGATCGGTCAAGCCGAGGACTTCCGCGGCATCGTCGACCTGCTCGACATGGTCGCCTACACGTGGGAGGGCGGAGAGCGCAGTAAGGGCCCGATCCCCGACGAGGTCGCGGGCGTGGCGCAGGAGTACCGGGAGCGCCTGGTCGAGGCCGTCGTCGAGACCGACGACGACCTGATGATGGCCTACCTCGAGGACCAGGACCTCGACAACGAGCTCGTCAAGAAGGCCTTCTTCGCCGCGGTGCGCGCCAACACGCTGCAGCCGGTGTTGATGGCATCCGCCATGCAGCAGATGGGGATCACGCTGCTGCTCGACTTCATGAGCCAGGGCGTGCGGCACGTCGAGCAACACCGCCCGCTGCGCGTCGAGAAGGGCACCATGCCCGACCTCGGCGCCGAGGGGCCGTTCGTGGCGCGCGTGTTCAAGACCGTCATCGACCCGTACCTCGGCAAGGTGTCGATGATGCGCGTGCTCAGCGGCCGTCTCAAGGCCGGCGAGGCGCTGCGCGACAACACCCAGGAGGGCGACGTGCGCACCGCGCACCTCTACGTCCCCAAGGGCAAGGACCTGAGCGAGGTCAAGGAGCTCTCCGCGGGCATGATCGGCGCGATCACCAAGGCCGACGCCGTCAAGACCGGCGACACGCTCGCGTCGCCCGGCTGCGACGTCGTGCTGGCGAACATACGCTTCCCGCAGCCGGTGATGGCGCTGGCGCTGACGCCGCAGACGCGCGCCGACGACGACAAGCTCAGCGACGCGCTCGGCAAGACCCTCGACGCCGACCCTACGCTCGAGCTCGTGCGCGACCCCGACACCCACGAGACGGTCCTGTGGGGCATGGGGCACGTCCACCTCGAGGTCGCCACCGGCGTGATGAGCGAGCGCTTCGGCGTCAACGTCGACACCAGGGCGCCCAAGATCAGCTACCGCGAGACGATCAGCACGACCGGAGACGCCCGCTACCGCCACCGCAAGCAGTCCGGTGGCGCCGGCCAGTTCGCCGAGGTCGCCATGCGCGTCGAGCCCACCGAGCGCAACGAGGGCCAGATCTTCGAGTGGGGCGTCGTCGGCGGTACCATCCCGACCAACTTCCAGTCGAGCTGCGAGAAGGGCTTCCGCGCCTCGCTCGAGAAGGGCCCGATGGGCTTCCGCGTGGTCGACGTCAAGGCCATCGTGTATGACGGCAAGGACCACCCGGTCGACTCGAAGGACGTCGCGTTCCAGATCGCCGCGGGCGAGGCCTTCCGGGAGGCCTGCGCGGGCGCCAAGCCGGTGCTGCTCGAGCCGATCGCACTCGTCAAAGTGCGTGTCCCGGATCGCCACACGGGCGACGTGATCAGCGACTTCAACGGCCGCCGCGGGCGCATCCTGGGGATGGACTCCGAGGGCTCGGTCGCGATCATCAGCGCGCACGTGCCGATGTCCGAAGTACAGAACTACTCCGCCGACCTGCGCAGCATGACTGGTGGGCGCGGCGCCTTCTCGCTGCGCTTCGAGCGCTACGACGCCGCGCCGCAGAACGTGGCGCAGCGCGTGATGGCCGAGCGGGAGGCCGCCGCGGCCTCCTGAGTCGACGCAGACGCAGCGAGGTTCGCGAGCCCGCCCGGCAGCGCCGGGCGGGCCCGTTCGTGCTCGCGTCGAGAGGCCGCGTCAGCCCAGCGCGTCGAGCTGCGCCGCCACGTCCTTCGCCAGCTCGCTGCCGAGCTCCTCGGCCTCCCTCGCCTCGCCGCTGACGCTCGCCTGCAGCGTGGTGCCGCCGAGCGCGACGGCGCCGAAGAGCTGCATCTCGCCCTCCGCATCGACGGTCGCCAGGGCGCCCGTCGACCTGCCGGACAGCCCGGAGGCGAAGGCGCGCTCGGCGCGCACCCGGTCGAAGCTCGGCCGGTGCTGGAGCGTGTAGGCGACCTCGGCCGCGAGGTCGTCGTCGGATCGCGCCAGCAGCGCCAGCGAGCCCTGCCCGGGCGCCGGCGGCAGCACGTCGGGCTCCAGCAGCGCCCGCGCGTGGTCGCGCCGGTCCATCATGATCAGCGTCGACGCCGAGAGCACCAGCGCGTCGAGTTCGCCCGTGGCGAGGCGCGCCAGCGCCCGGTCGACGTCGGTGCCGACCGTCTCGGGGCGCATGTCGGGGAAGAGCGCAGCGAGGAACGGGAGGTCGCGGTCGGCGCCGACCCCGATCAGCGCCTGGGGCTCCAGCGCGTCGATGCCGACCGCTCCCTTGGTGACCAGCGCCAGCCGCGGTTCGAGTCGACGCGTGACGGCCACCAGGGCGATGCCGTCCGGGAGGGGCGCTCGCAGGGTCTCGCAGGCGACGACGCCGAGGCCGATGGCACCGCTGGCGAGCGCGTGGAGGACGGGGTCTTCGGCGGCGTCGGCCGCGCCGGCGAGGGTGCGCGGCACCAACTGCACGTCCGGCCATTCGGCGGCGAGGTCGGTGAGAACGGTGCGCGCCAGCCGGGTGGCGAGGGCGCCGTCGCGATGGCCCAACACGATACGTGCCATACGCACCGTTGTATCAGACCGGGGCCCCGTGCACGAGCGCTTGCGCCCGCGGCGGCGCGTTCAGGCGGCGGTCGCGACCGCCTTGCGCAGCGCCTCGACCCGGTCGGTCGCCTCCCAGCTGAAGCCCTCGCGGCCGAAGTGGCCGTACGCGCTCGTGGCCCGGTAGATGGGGCGGCGCAGGTCGAGCTGGCGGATGATCGAGGCCGGCCTCGCGTCGAACACGTCGGCGATCGCGCGCTCCAGCACGGCGTCTGCGACGACCCCGGTGCCGAACGTGTCGACGTACGCGCCGACGGGTTTGGCCACGCCGATGGCGTAGGCAAACTGCACCTGGCAGCGCCGCGCCAGGCCGGCGGCGACGACGTGCTTGGCCACGTAGCGGGCGTAGTAGCTGGCGCTGCGGTCGACCTTGGTGGGGTCCTTGCCGCTGAACGCGCCGCCGCCGTGCGGTGCTGCGCCGCCGTAGGTGTCGACGACGATCTTCCGCCCCGTCAGGCCGGCGTCGCCCTGCGGGCCGCCGACGACGAAGCGGCCGGTGGGGTTGATGAAGGCGCGCATCTTGGGCGCGCGCAACGCCTCGGGTATCACCGCGGCGATCACGTCGCGCTCGAGGTCGGCGCGCAGTTCGGCGAGATCGACGTCGGGGTGGTGCTGGGCCGACACCACGACGGTGTCGACGTGGACCGGGCGATCGCCGTCGTAGGCGACGGTCACCTGCGCCTTGCCGTCGGGTCGGAGGTAGGGGAGGCTGCCGTCCTTGCGCACCTCGGCGAGTCGGGCGCAGAGCGCGTGGGCGAGCATGATCGGCAGCGGCATCAGCTGCGGCGTCTCGTCGCTGGCGTAGCCGAACATCAGACCCTGGTCGCCGGCGCCCTGCGCGCTGTCGTCGTCGCTTGCGTCGGCGTCGAAGGCGCGGTCGACGCCCTGCGCGATGTCGGGGGACTGCTCGTGGAGCGCGATCAGCACGGCGCTGTGGTCGGCGTCGAAGCCGTAGGTCGCGTCGACGTAACCGACCTCGCGCACGGTCTCCCTGACGATCGCCTGCATGTCGACGTAGGTGGTGGTGCTCACCTCGCCCGCCACCAGCGCGACGCCGGTCGTGAGCATGGTCTCGCAGGCCACGCGCGCGTTCGGGTCGTTCGCAAGGATCGCGTCCAGGACGCTGTCCGAGATGCGGTCTGCGAGCTTGTCGGGATGGCCCTCGTTCACCGACTCGGCGGTGACGAGCTTCAAGCTGGGGTTCGTCACGACTCCTCCAAGCGCGGCGCGGTGCCCGTGGGGGGGCGCCCACAGGGCGCCCGGCGCCGGTTGGCCGCGAGGATACCAGGCACGGTGTCGCTCGACCGTGCCCGGGCGCCCGGCCTCGCGGCGCGCTATCCTGCCCTCGTGGACGGCACGCAGCGCGATCGCAGCGAGGCTGGGCGCGGGGCCGCCGGGGCGCCGACGCGCGTGCGGTTCGCCCGGCGCGGCGACGCGGCCGTGTGGCGCGCGCTGCAGCAGGGGATCTACGACGAGGGGTGCTGGTTCGTCGGCGACGGACCGCCGTCCGAGACGGCGTTGGCCGCGCGCCTCCAGCACGTGTCGCGCGACCGGGCGGTGGTGTGGCTGGCCGAGCGCGGTGGGCGCGCGGTCGGCTGGTGCGAGGCGACGCGATTTGCGGCGGCGCGGCTGGAGCACGTGGCGTTGCTGACCGTTGCGGTGGCGCACGGCAGCCGCGGCGTGGGCGTCGGCCGGGCGCTCCTGGCCGAGGCCGAGGCGTGGGCCCGGCAGTGGGGGCTGCGCAAGCTGAGTCTGCACGTGCGAAGCGGCAACGTCGCGGCGATCGGCCTGTACCGCCGGGTCGGCTTCGAGCTCGAGGGCGTCGAGCGAGGCCAGGTCCGGCACGGGAGCACGTTCGAGGACGACCTGATCATGGCGAAGCACCTGGTGCCGCCGGAGACGCCGGCGTGAGCGCCGTGGTCGCGAGCCTCCCGCCACGCCTGCCAGGCGAGCACGACGAGCAGCGCGTGGGGCTGTTCGTCGACACCCAGAACCTGTACTACGCCGCGCGCGATGCGGCGGGTGCGAACGTCGACTACGAGCGCCTGCTGGCGTTGGCCGAGCGCGGCCGCCGGGTGAAGGCCGCCACCGCCTACGTGGTCGAGCGCGAGGGGGCCACCACCGCCTACGGCTTCGTCACGCGCCTGTCGGCGCTCGGGTACCGCGTGCGGCGCCGCTTGGTGCGGGTGCACCGCGGCGACGGCGAGGGCCGGCTGGTGCTGGAGGGCGACTGGGACATGGGCATCGCGGCCGACATCGTGCGCGCCTGGGACGGACTCGACGTGGTGGTGTTGGCGTCGGGCGACGGCGACTTCGTGCCGCTGCTGGAGCTCGCGCAGCAGCGCGGCCTGCGGGTCGAGGTGCTGGCGTTCCGGGAGGCGGCGGCGCAGACGCTCATCGACCTGGCCGATCGCTTCGTGCACCTGAGCGACGTGAGCGAGATCTTCGTGCCGACCAACCGCGGCTGAGCGCTGGCGGGTCGACGGCGGCCCGTGCCTACTCGCCGACGTGGCCGCCCAGGACCGCGGTGAACGGCCAGCCGACGCCCGCCCAGAGCCGTTCGGCCTCGCGCAGGTAGCGCTCCCAGGCGCGCATGAAGGCGTCGCGCTCACGCTGGTGGCCCAGCTCGGCGCGGCGATAGGCGGCCTCGAACCGATCGACCCTGGCCGTGGCTGCCGCCAGGGCGGTCTGGTCGGGTGCAGCGTCGCGCGCCAGCGCTCGACGCTCGGCGGTCGCCGCCTCGAGTTCGGCGGCCAGGTCCCGGAGCGCGGCGCGGCCCAGCGCGAGCGAGCGCTCGGCGAAGGCGACGTCGGCCTCGACTTGCGCCAGCGCGCGGCGGGCCTCGAGCGCCGACCAGGCCGCCTCGGCCTCGGTCAGCGCGAGCGCCGCCTCGGCCTCCGCCAGGGCTCGCTCGGCCCGCTCGAGATCGGCTCGCCAGGTGTCGTCGACGCGCACGCGGGCGCTGATGCCGACGGACCACACGTCGCTGCCCGTGCCGG
>SLSM01000056.1 GCA_007130445.1 Trueperaceae bacterium
GCCACAAGAAGGTCGACAAGGTCGTGCTCGCCTACAGCGGTGGTCTCGACACCTCCGTGATCCTGCACTGGATCAAGGCCACCTACGGCGCCGAGGTGGTCGCCTTCACCGCCGACATCGGTCAGGGCGAGGAGGTCGAGGTCGCACGCAGCAAGGCGCTCGCCACCGGCGCCTCGGCCGCGTACGCCGTCGACCTGCAGCGCGAGTTCGTCGAGGACTTCGTATTCCCCGTCCTGCGCGCCGGCGCCGTGTACGAGTCGTACTACCTGCTCGGCACCTCGTTCGCACGGCCCCTGATCGCCAAGCACATGGTCGACGTCGCCGAGCGCGAAGGCGCCGACGCGGTCGCGCACGGCGCCACCGGCAAGGGCAACGACCAGGTCCGCTTCGAACTCGCCAGCTACGGCCTGAAGCCCGACATCAAGGTCATCGCGCCGTGGCGCGAGTGGGACCTCAAGGGGCGCGAGGACTGCATCGCCTACGCCGAGCGCTACGGCATCCCCACCGGGATCACCAAGGAGAAGCCCTACTCCATGGACGCCAACCTCTATCACATCAGCTACGAGGGCGGCGTCCTGGAAGATCCCTGGAACGAACCGCCCCAGGGCATGTGGCGCCTGACCGCCGATCCCGAGGTCGCGCCCGACACCCCGCGCATCGTCGAGATCGCCTTCGAGCACGGCAACCCCGTCGCCATCGACGGCGAGCGCCTCGACCCGGTCGCCCTGCTCAGCACCGCCAACCGCATCGCCGGCGAGCACGGCGTCGGCCGCGTCGACCTGGTCGAGAACCGCTTCGTGGGCATGAAGTCGCGCGGCTGCTACGAGACCCCAGGCGGCACCCTGCTCTTCCACGGCCACAAGGCGATCGAGCAGCTCACCCTCGACCGCCAAGTGATGAAGCTCCGCGACGACCTCGTGCCGCGCTACGCCCACGCCGTGTACGACGGCTTCTGGTATGCGCCCGAGCGCGAGGTGCTGCAACGCACCTTCGACGACATCCAGCGCCCCGTCACCGGCGTCGCGCGCCTGAAGCTCTACAAGGGCTCGGTCACGATCCTCGGGCGCAGCAGCCCCAACAGCCTCTACCGCCAGGACGTCGTGACCTTCGAGGCCGACGACGTCTACCACCAGGGCGACGCCGACGGGTTCATCAAGCTCAACGCGCTGAGATTGCGCATCGCCGCGCAGCTCGCCGCCGCCTCGTCGGACGGCGACTGAGTCGCCCGTGACCGACACCCCTCCCCCCGCCCCGGTGCTCGGCCGCCCGGGGCAGGCGTATGAGGCCTCCCGGCTGCGCTGGGCCGGACTCAGAGACGCCGGGCGCCTCGCCGCCTTGTGGGCGCAGGCGTACCCGGACGCGGCCGCAGACGCTACGAGCGTGCGCGCCGGGCTCGAACACGGCGGGGCGCTGCTCCTCGAGGACCGCGCCGGCGACCTGCTCGCCGCCCTGTGCTGGCGCGACCGCAAGGACGGCTGGGAGGTCGAGCGCGTCGCGACCCTGCCGGCGCACCGCGGCCAGGGCTACGGCCGCTGGCTCATGACCCGCGTCGAGGCCGCCGCCATCCGCGCCAACGTCCCCACCCTCACGCTCGCGCTCCCGCTCGACACCACGCGCGACCAGCTCGCGTACTACGCCCGCATGGGCTACACCGAAGCCGCCCGCGACGACGCAACCATCACGCTGCACAAGCGCGTCGGCGGCACCTGGCAGACCAAGGTGCCCGGCAGCGGTGGTGGTTGGCTGGGAGCGTCGACGTGAGCGCGCCCGACGCGGCCCCGAAGCAGGGCGGTCAAGGCATGTGGGGCGGTCGCTTCGCCGAGGCCACCGACGCCCTCGTGCAGGCCTTCAACGCCTCGATCGACGTCGACGCCGCCATGGCGCTCGAGGACATCGAGGGCTCGATCGCGCACGCCACCATGTTGGGCGAGCAGGGCATCGTCACGCCGGACGAGGCGGACGCGCTCGTGGCCGGGCTGCGCGACCTCGCCCGCGCCGTCGAGGCCGGCGACGTCGCCTGGGACGTCGCACTCGAAGACGTCCACATGAACCTCGAGCGCCGGCTCACAGACGCCGTGGGTCCGGTCGGCGGCAAGCTCCACACCGCCCGCTCCCGCAACGACCAGGTCGCCACCGACTTCCGCCTGGCGCTGCGGGCCCGCACCCGCCGCATCCTCGCGCTGCTGCGCGAGGCGCGCGGCGTGCTCGTCGACCTGGCCGAACGCCACCTCGGCGTGGTCCTGCCCGGCTACACCCACCTCCAGGTCGCCCAACCCGTTCGCCTCTCGCACCACCTGCTCGCGTACCACGAGATGCTCGCGCGCGACGAGGGCCGCTTCCGCGACGCCCTCGCGCGCCTCGACGCGGCATGCCCGCTCGGCGCCGGCGCCCTCGCCGGCACCGGCTTCCCCATCGACAGGCACCGCACCGCCGATCTGCTCGGCTTCGCCGCGCCGGCCGCCAACTCGCTCGACGCCGTCTCCGACCGCGACTTCGCCATCGAGTTCCTCGCCGCGGCGTCGATCGCCATGATGCACCTGTCGCGCATGTCCGAAGAGCTGATCCTGTGGTCGTCGCAGGAGTTCGGCTTCGTCGTGCTGCCCGACTCGCACACCACCGGCAGTTCGATCATGCCCCAGAAGAAGAACCCAGACGTCAGCGAGCTCATCCGCGGCAAGACCGGCCGCGTGTACGGCGCCCTGATCGGGCTCCTCACCGTCATGAAGGGCCTCCCGCTGGCCTACAACAAGGACATGCAGGAAGACAAGGAAGGCGCCTTCGACGCCGCCGACACGCTCGCCGTGTGCCTGCGCCTCACCGCCGACATGCTGCCGCGCATGGAGGTGCGCGCCGAGCGCACGCGGCACGCCGCCGGGCGCGCGTTCAGCAACGCCACCGACCTCGCCGACTACCTCGCCCGCAAGGGGCTCCCATTCCGCGAGGCGCACGACGCCGTCGGCCGCCTGGTCGCGATCGCGATGGGGCGCGGCGTCGACCTGCAAGACCTCGACCTCGCCACGCTGCGCGACGTCTCGGAGCGCTTCGAGGACGACGTCTACGCCGCACTCGACGTCGAGGCCGTCGTCGACGCCCGCGACAGCTACGGCGGCACCGCCCGCCGCCGCGTGGTCGAGCAGATCGCCCGCGCGCGCGCCGAGTTCGCCGCCGGAGACGCGCCGTGACCGTCGTCCCCGACCCGAGCCGCGACGCCGCGCCCCCCGCCGGCAGCGTCAGCGTCCGCCCCGCCACGGCCAGCGACGTGCCGCTGATCTTCGAGAACATCGGCTACTGGGCCGGTCAGGGCAAGATGCTCGTGCGCCCCATGCCCAACATCTTCGAGAACCTGCGCGACTTCTTCGTCGCCGAGGTTGCCACCGAAACCGGACCCGTATTCGCCGGCAACGGCGCGCTGCACATCCTGTGGGGCGACATCGCCGAGGTCCGCGGGCTCGCCGTCGCGCCCGACGTCACCGCCCGCGGCGTCGGCCGAGCGCTCGTCGCCGCCTGCGAGGCCGAGGCCCGCCGCATCGGCATCCCCGTCATGTTCGCCTGGACGTACTCCGTCGGGTTCTTCGAGAAGTGCGGCTTCACCCTCATCGACAAGACCCGCGAGCTCCACCCGCGCGTCTGGTCCGAATGCCTGCGCTGCCCGTTCTTCGTCGGCTGCAACGAGAACGGGCTCGTCAAGCGGCTCGAGGGGGTGCCGATGCCGGCGAACCTGCCCGAGCCGCCGCAGGCGCAGGTGCCGCCCGGGATCCGCTGACTGGGGGTGGGTCGGCGCGCTGCGGGCGGGATGCGTTCGGGGTCGCGAACCGCTGCGTGCGGCGCCGACACCGCTGCCGCGTGGTCGTGGGCTCGCGCTCGGGGAGCGTGGGCAACGCCCCTAGCTTCCCGAGCGCGAGCCCACGACCACCCACGCGACACAGGTGTCAGCGCCGCACGAACTGAGGGTCGCGCAGCCCGCGCGCGTCAGCCTGCAGGTGCGGCGCCCGCCGCGCGAGCTCCACGAGGAACGCCTCCCGGTCGCGCGGCGCGATCTCGACCATGCCCCCCTGGCGCAGCACCAGCCGCACCTTCACCCAGTACCAGGCGGCGCCGGAGAGCGGGCTGAGCACCTTCGAGGCGACCGCGATGTCGGGGTAGGCCAACCGCATCGTGATGAGGCCCGCGCGAACGTAGACGCCGCCCCCTTCGAACACGTAGCGCACCGGCACCGTGACGGCGAGGCCGGCGGCGACGGTGCCGATCCCGAGGCCACCGACCAGCAGGCGCACGGCGAGCGGCACGGTGTCCGAGGTGAGGAGCGGCAGCACCACGAAGAGCATCCCGAGGGTCGCGAGCGCGAGCGCGGCCAGCAGCCAGGCGTCGACGCGGGCGGGGACGGCCACGCCGGCGGGATCGGGTCCGGGGGTGCGGGGGCGCGGCGGCGTCATCGGCCGTCAAGGCTAGCACGCGTGCGCGGGCTCGCTGGGAGCGGCGTTGGGCGGCGCGGAGGCCGTGCCGGGTGGGTGTCGAACGCCCCCTGCGGGCACGGCTGCGGCCGCTGCAGGCGTCGGTCCTGGTAGCCTCGCGACACGATGGGCGAGCGACCACGCGTCCTGCTCCTGCACACCGGTGGCACGCTCGGCATGCGTCGCCGCGCCGACGGCTCGTACGCCCCGGAGGCGGGGGCCCTGGCCGAGGCGCTGGCGGGCCTGCCGGAGCTGGCGCGCGCCCCGCTTCCGCAACTCGACCTGGTCGAGTTCGAGCCGTTGTTGGACTCTTCCGACATGCGCCCGGCCGATTGGCAGCACATCGCCGACGCGCTGGCCGAGCGTCTGCCGCACGTGGCCGGGGCGGTCGTGGTGCACGGCACGGACACGATGGCGTACACGGCCTCGGCGCTGTCGTTCCTGCTCGCCGGGCTCGATCGGCCGGTGGTGCTCACGGGCGCGCAGATCCCGCTGGTCGAGGTCCGCAGCGACGCACGCGAGAACCTCGTCACGGCGCTGCTGCTCGCCAGCGACGCGCGGCTGCGCGAGGTGGCGGTGTACATGAGCGGCCGGCTGCTGCGTGGGAACCGCTGCACGAAGGTGTCGTCGGCCGGTTTCGACGCGTTCGACAGCCCCAACCTGCCGGCACTCGCCGAGGTCGGCGTCGACGTGCGCTGGCGCGACGCGCTGTTGCGCCCGGCGGCGGCGCCCCCGTTGCGCGCCTTGCGACTGCGCAGCGTCCCGGTGGTGGCGCTGCGGCTCTTCCCGGGGATCACCGGCGCCACGTTGCGTCAGGTGCTGCGCGATCCGGTCCGAGGGTTGGTCCTGGAGACGTACGGTGCCGGCAACGCGCCGACGCGTGACGACGACCTCCTCGCCGCGATCGAAGAGGCCACGGCGCGCGGTGTGGTGATCGTCAACGTCACGCAGTGCCTGCGCGGCACCGTGCGGATGGACTCGTACGCCGCGGGTCGCGGCCTGCTCGCTGCGGGTGTCGTCTCCGGCGGCGACATGACGGCGGAGGCCGCGCTGACGAAGCTGACGGTGCTGTTGTCGCAGCCGCTCGAGCCGCCGGAGGTCGCCCGGCGGATGGCCGTCGACCTCGCCGGTGAGCGCAGCGACGACGCTGCGGCGGCAGGGGCGGTCGCATGACCGGCACCGGCGACGCCGCGCACGCGGACGACCAGCGCTCGACACTCCCGGCGGCGCTCACCGAGCTCCGGCTCGACCACGTGGCGATCGCGGTGGCCGACCTCGACGCCGGCTCGGCGCCGTGGCTGGCCCTGGGGCTCGCGCGGCACGGGCCGGACGAGGTCGTCGCAGATCAGGGTGTCCGCGTGCGCGCGTTCGTGCTCGGAGACGCGCTCGTCGAGGTGCTGGCGCCGCTCGGTCCGGGCGGCGCGGTGGCGCGCTTCCTGGAGCGCCGCGGCCCAGGCCTGCACCACCTGGCCCTGCGCGTCACCGACCTGCGACAGGAGCTGCACCGGCTCGAGGGCCTGGGGGCGGAGCTGATCGACCGTGCGCCGCGGGCGGGCCGGGCGGGGACGCTGGTCGCCTTCGTCCACCCGCGCTGGACCGGTGGCACCCTGGTCGAGCTCGTCGAGGTGCGCCCCGACGGGGCTGCGAGCGCCTGACGTACGCCGCCCCGCACGGCGCTGGTAGGATGCCCCGGTGAGCCAGGCGGACGACCCACACGAGCACGACGACGCCGCGGCAGCGTCCGGGGCAGGCACGAAGCCCGGCGCGGTGGCCCGGGCCGATGCCGACGCGGCCGGCGTGGCCCTGGCCGTGGTCGGCGCAGGCCGGATGGGCGGCGCGGTCATCCTCGGCGCGCTGCGCGCCGGCGGGTTGCACGCCGCCGACCTCGGCGTCTTCCACCCGGACCCCGAGCGCCGCGCTGCGTTGGCGACGCGCTTCGGGGTGCGGCCGCTCGACGATGCCGGCGTGCACCGCGCGGAGCGGGTGCTGATCGCAGTGAAGCCGCAGTCCTTCGAGCGCGTCGCGCCGCTCATCGCCCGGCGCCACGCGGGCTACGTGTCGCTCATGGCTGGCGTCACGCTGGCGACGCTCGCCAAGCGGCTCGGCAGCGCCCGGGTGGTGCGCGCCATGCCCAACCTGGGTGCGCGCGTCGGGGCGAGCGCCACCGCACTGGCCTGGACGCCGGAGACGACCGAGGACGACCTGCGCTTCGCCCGGGCGCTCTTCCGCGGCTGCGGCACCGTCTATGACGTCCCCGAGAACCTCTTCGACGCCTTCACCGGCCTGTCGGGCTCCGGTCCGGCGTTCGCGGCCCTGGTGGCGGAGTCGCTGGCCGACGGCGGCGTGCGCGTCGGTTTCCATCGCGACGTCGCGCGCGACCTCGCGCGGCAGGTGCTCCTGGCGACCGCGCGGTTGCTCGAGACCACGGATCCGGCCGCCATCAAGGACGAGGTCGCCTCGCCCGGCGGCACGGCGATCGCGGGCGTCCGCACGCTCGAACGTCACCGCCTGCGCTTCGCGTTGATCGACGCGATCGAGGCGGCCAGCGAACGCGCCGGCGAGCTCTCCGGCAACGGGAAGGGTTCGTGAACGGGCGCCGGCTGCGCCTCGCTCGCGCCCTCGCACTCTGGCTCGCGACCGCGCTGACGCTGTCCGTGGCGTGGGGCCAGTCGGACTACTACCCCCACGGCGACGGCATGTCCTGGACGTACGACTCCGGCGTCACGCAGCGCATGAGCGGACCGCGGGACCTGGACGGCACGAGCGTGATGGTGTTGACGCACTACCTCGAGGGCGTCCCCGTCTCCGAGGACTACCTGCGGTACGGGCCCGAGGGCGTCCTGACGGTCGGCACCGCCGCGGCGGGGCAGCGGCTCACGTACGCCCCACCGCTCGTCATCTACCCTCCTGCGCCGTTGGAGGTGGGCGACACCTGGCGCTCGACCACCGACCTGGGCGCGCTCAGCATCACGCTCGACGCCGAGGTGATCGGGCTGCGCGGCATCCAGACGCCGGTGGGGCGCTTCAACGCGTTGCAGGTGCGCCAGCGCACGCTGACGAGCACCGGCGCCTCGACGCTGCTCGACCTGTTCTTCGTGCCGGGTGTCGGCGTGGTCCGGTTCGTGACGCAAGACGGCAGCGTCGTCGACCTGATCGAACGCACGCCCTGACGGCGCGCTGCGTCACGCCGCGGCGCCGCCCATGACGGCGGCCGCGACCGTAGGATCATGCCCCAGCCAGTCGAGTACGCACGCCTCGAGGCGCCCTGCCTCGATCGCAACGCGCAGGTCGGCCATGAGCCGCTCCATGAAGCGCAGGTTGTGGACGGTGAGGAGTTGTGGGCCGAGCGACTCGCCGGCCTTGAGCAGGTGGCGCAGGTAGGCGCGCGAGAAGCGGCGACAGGTGTCGCAGTCGCAGCCCGCCTCGAGGGGACCGTCGTCACGCGCGAAGGCGGCGTTCTTGAGGTTGAGCCGGAAGCCGCGGCGCGGCGCGCCGTCGTCGTCGACGCGGGCGAGCACGGTCCCGGTGCGGGCGTTGCGGGTGGGTGCGACGCAATCGAACGTGTCGACGCCGCGGACCACCGCGGCGAGGATGCCGGGGACGTCGCCGATGCCGAGCAGGTGACGCGGCAGGTGGTCGGGCAGCGCCGGCACGGTCCACGACAGCACGCGGTGCATGTCGTCGTGGCTGCGGCCGAGGTTGCCGCCGATCGCCATGCCGTCGAACGGCATGCCGCCGATCACGGCGGCGCTCTCGCGCCGCAGCGCCTCGAACGCCCCGCCCTGGACGACTCCGTAGAGCGCCTGCGGGTAACCGTGGACGGGCGGCTCGGCCGTGAACGCATGCAGGCAGCGCGTGGCCCAGCGGTGCGTGCGGAGCATGCTGGCCCGGGTGTACACCTCGTCGTGCAGCGGGCTGGTGCACTCGTCGAAGGCGAGGACGACGTCGGCACCGAGTGCGCGCTGCACTGCGATGCTCTTCTCCGGCGTGAACACGTGACGGCTGCCGTCGACATGGCTGACGAAGCGGACCTCGTCCTCGCCGACCTCGACCATCGACCCGACGGCGGTGGCCAGACGTGGGGCGCCCGGTCCTGCCCCCGAGCCGCCGGGTTCGTCCGGGAAGATGTTCGCCACCTTGCCGACGCGGTGCTCGATCGAGGCCCCGAGCGAGAACACCTGGAAGCCGCCCGAGTCGGTGAGGATCGGTCGGTCCCAGGCCATGAAGCGGTGCAGCCCGCCGTGCTCTGCGACGAGGTCGGCGCCTGGGCGCAGGTACAGGTGGTAGGTGTTCGCGAACAGGACCTGGGTCCCGGCCGCCGCGACCACCGCGGGGTCGACGCCCTTGACCGTCGCCTGCGTCCCCACGGCGACGAAGGCGGGGGTCTCGACCACGCCGTGCGGCGTGCGCAGGCGACCACGACGGGCGGCGCCGTCGCGCCGCACGAGGTCGAATCCGAAGGCGGCGGAGGCGTCGCTGGGCACGGCCCGACGATAGCACAGCTCGAGCGCCGCGCTTCACGAGAACAATGCGTCCCTGACGGGCTTCTGGCGTGCGTTCTCCGGTTTGGTCGTATCCGCACGTCCAGTCCTCATCGAGGCCTGCTACGCTCATTGGGCTAGGAGGTGCGCGAATGGCGCTCCATCTCAGCGGCAAGGTGATGGCCCTCGGGCTCGTCATCGTCGCCCTGATCACCGCCTTCAGCGCTCCCAGGGACACCGCGACACCCGTGGACGTACTGGTCGAAGCGCAGGTCAGCTTTCGGCTGGTGCCACTGCACGTCCAACCGCGCGTCGAGGTGCTGGCCGAGGCCAACACGCTCGCGCCCGAGGTGCCGGCGCTCGCCGGACCGATCGCCACGCCCACGCTCGTGGTGAGGGCCACGGCGTACAACTCCCTGGAGAGCCAAACCAACTCGCAGCCGTTCATCACCGCCACCGGTGCCCGAACGCGCTGGGGCGTCGTCGCCGTCAGCCGCGACCTGCTCGGCTTCGACCTGCCGTACGGCTCGCTGGTGCGCCTGACCGACCTCGGCAACTACCACAACGGCCGCGGCGCTGGCGCGTACCAGTCGCTGCTCGACGGCACCGACGTGTTCATCGTCGAGGACACGATGCATCAGCGCAAGACCAACCAGCTCGACGTGTGGTTCGCCGATTACGCCAGCGCCGTCAACTGGGGCGTGCGCCGTGTCGGCGTCGAGGTCGTGCGCTACGGTCGTGACGGGCCGCAGTTCGACTCGTTCGCGGCGAGCGGCGGGTTCGACGTCGAGCCACGCTGGCTCGCGATGCGCTGAACGCGGCGCGGAACGACCGGGCACCGCACGGCGCAGGGCCCGAGGCGCACGTGCGCCTCGGGCCCTGCGCCGTGCGGTGCCCGGTCGTTCCGCGCCGCGTTCAGCGCATCGCGAGCCAGCGTGGCTCGACGTCGAACCCGCCGCTCGCCGCGAACGAGTCGAACTGCGGCCCGTCACGACCGTAGCGCACGACCTCGACGCCGACACGGCGCACGCCCCAGTTGACGGCGCTGGCGTAATCGGCGAACCACACGTCGAGCTGGTTGGTCTTGCGCTGATGCATCGTGTCCTCGACGATGAACACGTCGGTGCCGTCGAGCAGCGACTGGTACGCGCCAGCGCCGCGGCCGTTGTGGTAGTTGCCGAGGTCGGTCAGGCGCACCAGCGAGCCGTACGGCAGGTCGAAGCCGAGCAGGTCGCGGCTGACGGCGACGACGCCCCAGCGCGTTCGGGCACCGGTGGCGGTGATGAACGGCTGCGAGTTGGTTTGGCTCTCCAGGGAGTTGTACGCCGTGGCCCTCACCACGAGCGTGGGCGTGGCGATCGGTCCGGCGAGCGCCGGCACCTCGGGCGCGAGCGTGTTGGCCTCGGCCAGCACCTCGACGCGCGGTTGGACGTGCAGTGGCACCAGCCGAAAGCTGACCTGCGCTTCGACCAGTACGTCCACGGGTGTCGCGGTGTCCCTGGGAGCGCTGAAGGCGGTGATCAGGGCGACGATGACGAGCCCGAGGGCCATCACCTTGCCGCTGAGATGGAGCGCCATTCGCGCACCTCCTAGCCCAATGAGCGTAGCAGGCCTCGATGAGGACTGGACGTGCGGATACGACCAAACCGGAGAACGCACGCCAGAAGCCCGTCAGGGACGCATTGTTCTCGTGAAGCGCGGCGCTCGAGCTGTGCTATCGTCGGGCCGTGCCCAGCGACGCCTCCGCCGCCTTCGGATTCGACCTCGTGCGGCGCGACGGCGCCGCCCGTCGTGGTCGCCTGCGCACGCCGCACGGCGTGGTCGAGACCCCCGCCTTCGTCGCCGTGGGGACGCAGGCGACGGTCAAGGGCGTCGACCCCGCGGTGGTCGCGGCGGCCGGGACCCAGGTCCTGTTCGCGAACACCTACCACCTGTACCTGCGCCCAGGCGCCGACCTCGTCGCAGAGCACGGCGGGCTGCACCGCTTCATGGCCTGGGACCGACCGATCCTCACCGACTCGGGCGGCTTCCAGGTGTTCTCGCTCGGGGCCTCGATCGAGCACCGCGTCGGCAAGGTGGCGAACATCTTCCCGGACGAACCCGGCGGCTCGGGGGCAGGACCGGGCGCCCCACGTCTGGCCACCGCCGTCGGGTCGATGGTCGAGGTCGGCGAGGACGAGGTCCGCTTCGTCAGCCATGTCGACGGCAGCCGTCACGTGTTCACGCCGGAGAAGAGCATCGCAGTGCAGCGCGCACTCGGTGCCGACGTCGTCCTCGCCTTCGACGAGTGCACCAGCCCGCTGCACGACGAGGTGTACACCCGGGCCAGCATGCTCCGCACGCACCGCTGGGCCACGCGCTGCCTGCATGCGTTCACGGCCGAGCCGCCCGTCCACGGTTACCCGCAGGCGCTCTACGGAGTCGTCCAGGGCGGGGCGTTCGAGGCGCTGCGGCGCGAGAGCGCCGCCGTGATCGGCGGCATGCCGTTCGACGGCATGGCGATCGGCGGCAACCTCGGCCGCAGCCACGACGACATGCACCGCGTGCTGTCGTGGACCGTGCCGGCGCTGCCCGACCACCTGCCGCGTCACCTGCTCGGCATCGGCGACGTCCCCGGCATCCTCGCCGCGGTGGTCCGCGGCGTCGACACGTTCGATTGCGTCGCACCCACCCGCAACGCCCGCACCGGGACCGTGCTCGCCCGCGTCGACGACGACGGCGCGCCGCGCCGCGGCTTCCGGCTCAACCTCAAGAACGCCGCCTTCGCGCGTGACGACGGTCCCCTCGAGGCGGGCTGCGACTGCGACACCTGTCGCCGCTTCTCGCGCGCCTACCTGCGCCACCTGCTCAAGGCCGGCGAGTCGCTCGGCCCACAACTCCTCACCGTCCACAACCTGCGCTTCATGGAGCGGCTCATGGCCGACCTGCGCGTTGCGATCGAGGCAGGGCGCCTCGAGGCGTGCGTACTCGACTGGCTGGGGCATGATCCTACGGTCGCGGCCGCCGTCATGGGCGGCGCCGCGGCGTGACGCAGCGCGCCGTCAGGGCGTGCGTTCGATCAGGTCGACGACGCTGCCGTCTTGCGTCACGAACCGGACCACGCCGACACCCGGCACGAAGAACAGGTCGAGCAGCGTCGAGGCGCCGGTGCTCGTCAGCGTGCGCTGGCGCACCTGCAACGCGTTGAAGCGCCCCACCGGCGTCTGGATGCCGCGCAGCCCGATCACCTCGGCGTCGAGCGTGATGCTGAGCGCGCCCAGGTCGGTGGTCGAGCGCCAGGTGTCGCCCACCTCCAACGGCGCAGGAGGGTAGATGACGAGCGGTGGGGCGTACGTGAGCCGCTGCCCCGCCGCGGCGGTGCCGACCGTCAGGACGCCCTCGGGCCCGTACCGCAGGTAGTCCTCGGAGACGGGGACGCCCTCGAGGTAGTGCGTCAACACCATCACGCTCGTGCCGTCCAGGTCCCGCGGTCCGCTCATGCGCTGCGTGACGCCGGAGTCGTACGTCCAGGACATGCCGTCGCCGTGGGGGTAGTAGTCCGACTGGCCCCACGCCACGGACAGCGTCAGCGCGGTCGCGAGCCAGAGTGCGAGGGCGCGAGCGAGGCGCAGCCGGCGCCCGTTCACGAACCCTTCCCGTTGCCGGAGAGCTCGCCGGCGCGTTCGCTGGCCGCCTCGATCGCGTCGATCAACGCGAAGCGCAGGCGGTGACGTTCGAGCGTGCGGACGCCCGCGATCGCCGTGCCGCCGGGCGAGGCGACCTCGTCCTTGATGGCGGCCGGATCCGTGGTCTCGAGCAACCGCGCGGTCGCCAGGAGCACCTGCCGCGCGAGGTCGCGCGCGACGTCGCGATGGAAACCGACGCGCACGCCGCCGTCGGCCAGCGACTCCGCCACCAGGGCCGCGAACGCCGGACCGGAGCCCGACAGGCCGGTGAAGGCGTCGAAGAGGTTCTCGGGGACGTCATAGACGGTGCCGCAGCCGCGGAAGAGCGCCCGGGCGAAGCGCAGGTCGTCCTCGGTCGTCTCCGGCGTCCAGGCCAGTGCGGTGGCGCTCGCCCCGACGCGCGCACCCAGGTTGGGCATGGCGCGCACCACCCGGGCGCTGCCGAGCCGCTTGGCGAGCGTCGCCAGCGTGACGCCAGCCATGAGCGACACGTAGCCCGCGTGGCGCCGGGCGATGAGCGGCGCGACGCGCTCGAAGGACTGCGGCTTCACTGCGATCAGCACCCGCTCCGCGCGGTGCACGCCGGCATCGTCGAGCGGCCGCACCCCGAAGCGCGTCGCCAACGCAGCGCGGCGCTCGGGGTCCGGGTGGAAGACGCCGAGGTCGGCGGCGTGCAACCCGCCGGCGCGCAGCGCGCCGAGGATGACCGCGCCGCCCATCCGGCCTGCGCCGACCACGGCCAGGGCCACGCCGGCCGCGTCGGCATCGGCCCGGGCCACCGCGCCGGGCTTCGTGCCTGCCCCGGACGCTGCCGCGGCGTCGTCGTGCTCGTGTGGGTCGTCCGCCTGGCTCACCGGGGCATCCTACCAGCGCCGTGCGGGGCGGCGTACGTCAGGCGCTCGCAGCCCCGTCGGGGCGCACCTCGACGAGCTCGACCAGGGTGCCACCGGTCCAGCGCGGGTGGACGAAGGCGACCAGCGTCCCCGCCCGGCCCGCCCGCGGCGCACGGTCGATCAGCTCCGCCCCCAGGCCCTCGAGCCGGTGCAGCTCCTGTCGCAGGTCGGTGACGCGCAGGGCCAGGTGGTGCAGGCCTGGGCCGCGGCGCTCCAGGAAGCGCGCCACCGCGCCGCCCGGACCGAGCGGCGCCAGCACCTCGACGAGCGCGTCTCCGAGCACGAACGCGCGCACGCGGACACCCTGATCTGCGACGACCTCGTCCGGCCCGTGCCGCGCGAGCCCCAGGGCCAGCCACGGCGCCGAGCCGGCGTCGAGGTCGGCCACCGCGATCGCCACGTGGTCGAGCCGGAGCTCGGTGAGCGCCGCCGGGAGTGTCGAGCGCTGGTCGTCCGCGTGCGCGGCGTCGCCGGTGCCGGTCATGCGACCGCCCCTGCCGCCGCAGCGTCGTCGCTGCGCTCACCGGCGAGGTCGACGGCCATCCGCCGGGCGACCTCCGGCGGCTCGAGCGGCTGCGACAACAGCACCGTCAGCTTCGTCAGCGCGGCCTCCGCCGTCATGTCGCCGCCGGAGACGACACCCGCAGCGAGCAGGCCGCGACCCGCGGCGTACGAGTCCATCCGCACGGTGCCGCGCAGGCACTGCGTGACGTTGACGATCACCACACCGCGCGCCGTGGCCTCTTCGATCGCGGCGAGGAGGTCGTCGTCACGCGTCGGCGCGTTGCCGGCACCGTACGTCTCCAGGACCAACCCTCGGACCGGATCGCGCAGCACCTGACGCAACGTGGCGCCGGTGATCCCCGGGAAGAGCCGCAGCGCCACCACCGGGACGCTGCGCAGTCGCAAGGCGCGCAACGGGGGCGCCGCCGCCGGGCGCAACAGCGCGTCGCGCCAGCGCACGTCGACGCCGACCTCGGCGAGTGCCGGCAGGTTGGGGCTGTCGAACGCGTCGAAACCGGCCGACGACACCTTCGTGCAGCGGTTCCCACGCAGCAGCCGGCCGCTCATGTACACCGCCACCTCGCGCAGCCGCGCGTCGCTGGCGAGCAGCAGCGCCGTGACGAGGTTCTCGCGTGCGTCGCTGCGGACCTCGACCAGCGGGATCTGCGCGCCCGTGAGCACCACCGGCCGATCGAGCCCGGCGAGCAGGAACGACAGCGCCGAGGCCGTGTACGCCATCGTGTCCGTGCCGTGCACCACGACCGCCCCGGCCACGTGCGGCAGACGCTCGGCCAGCGCGTCGGCGATGTGCTGCCAATCGGCCGGGCGCATGTCGGAAGAGTCCAACAACGGCTCGAACTCGACCAGGTCGAGTTGCGGAAGCGGGGCGCGCGCCAGCTCCGGCAGGCCCGCCAGCGCCTCGGCCAGGGCCCCCGCCTCCGGGGCGTACGAGCCGTCGGCGCGGCGACGCATGCCGAGCGTGCCACCGGTGTGCAGGAGCAGGACGCGTGGTCGCTCGCCCATCGTGTCGCGAGGCTACCAGGACCGACGCCTGCAGCGGCCGCAGCCGTGCCCGCAGGGGGCGTTCGACACCCACCCGGCACGGCCTCCGCGCCGCCCAACGCCGCTCCCAGCGAGCCCGCGCACGCGTGCTAGCCTTGACGGCCGATGACGCCGCCGCGCCCCCGCACCCCCGGACCCGATCCCGCCGGCGTGGCCGTCCCCGCCCGCGTCGACGCCTGGCTGCTGGCCGCGCTCGCGCTCGCGACCCTCGGGATGCTCTTCGTGGTGCTGCCGCTCCTCACCTCGGACACCGTGCCGCTCGCCGTGCGCCTGCTGGTCGGTGGCCTCGGGATCGGCACCGTCGCCGCCGGCCTCGCCGTCACGGTGCCGGTGCGCTACGTGTTCGAAGGGGGCGGCGTCTACGTTCGCGCGGGCCTCATCACGATGCGGTTGGCCTACCCCGACATCGCGGTCGCCTCGAAGGTGCTCAGCCCGCTCTCCGGCGCCGCCTGGTACTGGGTGAAGGTGCGGCTGGTGCTGCGCCAGGGGGGCATGGTCGAGATCGCGCCGCGCGACCGGGAGGCGTTCCTCGTGGAGCTCGCGCGGCGGGCGCCGCACCTGCAGGCTGACGCGCGCGGGCTGCGCGACCCTCAGTTCGTGCGGCGCTGACACCTGTGTCGCGTGGGTGGTCGTGGGCTCGCGCTCGGGAAGCTAGGGGCGTTGCCCACGCTCCCCGAGCGCGAGCCCACGACCACGCGGCAGCGGTGTCGGCGCCGCACGCAGCGGTTCGCGACCCCGAACGCATCCCGCCCGCAGCGCGCCGACCCACCCCCAGTCAGCGGATCCCGGGCGGCACCTGCGCCTGCGGCGGCTCGGGCAGGTTCGCCGGCATCGGCACCCCCTCGAGCCGCTTGACGAGCCCGTTCTCGTTGCAGCCGACGAAGAACGGGCAGCGCAGGCATTCGGACCAGACGCGCGGGTGGAGCTCGCGGGTCTTGTCGATGAGGGTGAAGCCGCACTTCTCGAAGAACCCGACGGAGTACGTCCAGGCGAACATGACGGGGATGCCGATGCGGCGGGCCTCGGCCTCGCAGGCGGCGACGAGCGCTCGGCCGACGCCGCGGGCGGTGACGTCGGGCGCGACGGCGAGCCCGCGGACCTCGGCGATGTCGCCCCACAGGATGTGCAGCGCGCCGTTGCCGGCGAATACGGGTCCGGTTTCGGTGGCAACCTCGGCGACGAAGAAGTCGCGCAGGTTCTCGAAGATGTTGGGCATGGGGCGCACGAGCATCTTGCCCTGACCGGCCCAGTAGCCGATGTTCTCGAAGATCAGCGGCACGTCGCTGGCCGTGGCGGGGCGGACGCTGACGCTGCCGGCGGGGGGCGCGGCGTCGCGGCTCGGGTCGGGGACGACGGTCACGGCGCGTCTCCGGCGGCGAACTCGGCGCGCGCGCGGGCGATCTGCTCGACCACGCGGCGGCGGGCGGTGCCGCCGTAGCTGTCGCGGGCGTCGACGACGGCCTCGACGTCGAGTGCGGCGTAGACGTCGTCCTCGAAGCGCTCCGAGACGTCGCGCAGCGTGGCGAGGTCGAGGTCTTGCAGGTCGACGCCGCGCCCCATCGCGATCGCGACCAGGCGGCCGACGGCGTCGTGCGCCTCGCGGAATGGGAGCCCCTTGCGGGCGAGGTAGTCGGCGAGGTCGGTGGCGTTGCTGAACGCGCGCCCGGCGGCGTGCCGCGTGCGCTCGGCGCGCACCTCCATGCGCGGCAGCATGTCGGCGGTGAGGCGCAGGCACACGGCGAGCGTGTCGGCGGCGTCGAAGGCGCCTTCCTTGTCTTCCTGCATGTCCTTGTTGTAGGCCAGCGGGAGGCCCTTCATGACGGTGAGGAGCCCGATCAGGGCGCCGTACACGCGGCCGGTCTTGCCGCGGATGAGCTCGCTGACGTCTGGGTTCTTCTTCTGGGGCATGATCGAACTGCCGGTGGTGTGCGAGTCGGGCAGCACGACGAAGCCGAACTCCTGCGACGACCACAGGATCAGCTCTTCGGACATGCGCGACAGGTGCATCATGGCGATCGACGCCGCGGCGAGGAACTCGATGGCGAAGTCGCGGTCGGAGACGGCGTCGAGCGAGTTGGCGGCCGGCGCGGCGAAGCCGAGCAGATCGGCGGTGCGGTGCCTGTCGATGGGGAAGCCGGTGCCGGCGAGGGCGCCGGCGCCGAGCGGGCATGCCGCGTCGAGGCGCGCGAGGGCGTCGCGGAAGCGGCCCTCGTCGCGCGCGAGCATCTCGTGGTACGCGAGCAGGTGGTGCGAGAGGCGAACGGGTTGGGCGACCTGGAGGTGGGTGTAGCCGGGCAGGACCACGCCGAGGTGGCGTTCGGCCAGGTCGACGAGCACGCCGCGCGCCTCGCGCAGCAGCGCGAGGATGCGGCGGGTGCGGGCCCGCAGCGCCAGGCGGAAGTCGGTGGCGACCTGGTCGTTGCGGGAGCGGGCGGTGTGGAGCTTGCCGCCGACCGGACCCACGGCGTCTGTGAGCCGGCGCTCGAGGTTCATGTGGACGTCTTCGAGTGCGACGTCCCAGGCGACGTCGCCGGCCTCGACGGCGCGGGCGAGGTCGCGCAGCCCGGCCACGAGCGCGTCCGCCTCGTCCGGCGTGACGATGCCCTGCTCGCCCAACATGGTGGCGTGCGCGATCGAGCCCTCGATGTCCTCGAGCGCCATGGCGGCGTCGACGTCGATCGAGGCGTTGAAGGCCTGCACGAGGGCGTCGGTGGCCTCGGCGAAGCGACCGCCCCACATGCCTTGACCGCCCTGCTTCGGGGCCGCGTCGGGCGCGCTCACGTCGACGCTCCCAGCCAACCACCACCGCTGCCGGGCACCTTGGTCTGCCAGGTGCCGCCGACGCGCTTGTGCAGCGTGATGGTTGCGTCGTCGCGGGCGGCTTCGGTGTAGCCCATGCGGGCGTAGTACGCGAGCTGGTCGCGCGTGGTGTCGAGCGGGAGCGCGAGCGTGAGGGTGGGGACGTTGGCGCGGATGGCGGCGGCCTCGACGCGGGTCATGAGCCAGCGGCCGTAGCCCTGGCCGCGGTGCGCCGGCAGGGTCGCGACGCGCTCGACCTCCCAGCCGTCCTTGCGGTCGCGCCAGCACAGGGCGGCGAGCAGGTCGCCGGCGCGGTCCTCGAGGAGCAGCGCCCCGCCGTGTTCGAGCCCGGCGCGCACGCTCGTAGCGTCTGCGGCCGCGTCCGGGTACGCCTGCGCCCACAAGGCGGCGAGGCGCCCGGCGTCTCTGAGTCCGGCCCAGCGCAGCCGGGAGGCCTCATACGCCTGCCCCGGGCGGCCGAGCACCGGGGCGGGGGGAGGGGTGTCGGTCACGGGCGACTCAGTCGCCGTCCGACGAGGCGGCGGCGAGCTGCGCGGCGATGCGCAATCTCAGCGCGTTGAGCTTGATGAACCCGTCGGCGTCGCCCTGGTGGTAGACGTCGTCGGCCTCGAAGGTCACGACGTCCTGGCGGTAGAGGCTGTTGGGGCTGCTGCGCCCGAGGATCGTGACCGAGCCCTTGTAGAGCTTCAGGCGCGCGACGCCGGTGACGGGGCGCTGGATGTCGTCGAAGGTGCGTTGCAGCACCTCGCGCTCGGGCGCATACCAGAAGCCGTCGTACACGGCGTGGGCGTAGCGCGGCACGAGGTCGTCGCGGAGCTTCATCACTTGGCGGTCGAGGGTGAGCTGCTCGATCGCCTTGTGGCCGTGGAAGAGCAGGGTGCCGCCTGGGGTCTCGTAGCAGCCGCGCGACTTCATGCCCACGAAGCGGTTCTCGACCAGGTCGACGCGGCCGACGCCGTGCTCGCCGGCGATGCGGTTGGCGGTGCTGAGCAGGGCGACCGGGTCGAGGCGCTCGCCGTCGATGGCGACGGGGTTGCCGTGCTCGAAGGCGATCTCGACGATGCGCGGGGTGTCGGGCGCGACCTCGGGATCGGCGGTCAGGCGCCACATGCCCTGGGGCGGTTCGTTCCAGGGATCTTCCAGGACGCCGCCCTCGTAGCTGATGTGATAGAGGTTGGCGTCCATGGAGTAGGGCTTCTCCTTGGTGATCCCGGTGGGGATGCCGTAGCGCTCGGCGTAGGCGATGCAGTCCTCGCGCCCCTTGAGGTCCCACTCGCGCCACGGCGCGATGACCTTGATGTCGGGCTTCAGGCCGTAGCTGGCGAGTTCGAAGCGGACCTGGTCGTTGCCCTTGCCGGTGGCGCCGTGCGCGACCGCGTCGGCGCCTTCGCGCTCGGCGACGTCGACCATGTGCTTGGCGATCAGGGGCCGTGCGAACGAGGTGCCGAGCAGGTAGTACGACTCGTACACGGCGCCGGCGCGCAGGACGGGGAATACGAAGTCCTCGACGAACTCGCGCTGCAGGTCGACGGCGTACGCGGCCGAGGCGCCGGTGGCGAGCGCCTTGCTGCGTGCGACCTCGACCTCCTCGCCCTGACCGATGTCGGCGGTGAAGGCGACCACCTCGGCGCCGTAGGTGGCCTTGATCCAGTGCAGGATCACGGAGGTGTCGAGACCACCGCTGTAGGCGAGCACGACCTTGTCGACCTTCTTGTGGC
>SLSM01000339.1 GCA_007130445.1 Trueperaceae bacterium
CCGGGGGCGCGTCGACGCGATGGGAGGGCGCACGGTCGCCGCGCGCCCTCCCACGACTGCGCTCAGCGCAGCGGCAGCGTCCAGGTCGTGCGGCGCATGCCGTCCTCGACGACCGTCAGCGAGGTGCTCGGGCCGACGCGCTCCGCCGCCGCGCGCAGGCCGTCCGTGACGACGTCGAACAGCGCGACCAGCTCGGCGAAGGTCGGTACGTCCACGTCGTCTGCGACCACGTCGTCATACGGGTCGACCTGCGGCTCCTCGGCCTCGACCGCGGGAGCATCGTCGTCGCCGTACGACACGACCTCGCTCTGGAGGATGACCTCGCCGACGTCGTTACCGCCCCAGCTGCTGGCGATGACGGCGTAGCTGATCCCCGGCTCGACGAGGAACACGAGCTCCGAGCGGTTGGTGTCGGGCGAGTCGTCGTCGTCGGCGATCACACGGCCGGCGCCGACGTCGTACAGGTACAGGTACGTGTCCATGTCCCAGCTCTGGGAGGTGTCGATCATCTCGATCATCACGGTGCTCCCGACGACCAGGCTCTGGACCTCGAACACCAGGCCGTAGTCGCCGTTGGGCAACACGTCGGACTCGCGGATCGGGCCGCGCATGAAGCCGGGGACGGTGAGGGACTGCACGTAGGGCGCCTCGTTCATGAGGTCGCTGCCGTATCGGTCGCTCGAGCGCCACAGGCCGCTGACGCCGCCGGACTCCATACCCCATGGGTCGTCGTCCCACGAGTCGCCCCACGAGTCGCCCCACGGGTCGCCCCATGGGTCGGACAGGGCCTCCTGGATGGCGAGTCGGGCACCCGTCGCGAGGGGCGCTGCCAGCAGGTCGCTGAGGTCGGCGAGGGCGTGGAGGTGACGTGACGGGTCTGCGACCTCGAAGGCCACCGCGTTGCCGGGGAGCGCACGGAGCTCGGGACCGAGCACCGCGTCGTCGAGCACGGTGCTCGCGCCGAGGTGCACGTCGATCACGGCCTGCATGGCGCTCGACGGCATGGCGGCCACGAGGTGCGCGTCGATGACGGCGAAACCGACATCGGTCGTCGGGCCCACCCGCCAGCGCTCGTACGGCACGCCGCGGTACGTCATCTCGCGCACAGACAGCAGGCCCCCTTCGGGGAACAGGTCGCTCGAGCCAGGGCCGAACGGATCGACCATGAACATGAGTTCGTCGATCACGTCGCCCACCATCGGCGCACCGTCGCCCTCGAGCAATGCGCGCCAGCCTGCCAGACCCGCCAACGCGCCTGCCTCGGACGATACGGGCACCGTCATGACGGTCCCGGGCCCTACGATCCAACCACGCACGTCGGTTCCGAGCACGTCGAGCTGCGCGGTGTGCCAGCGCTCGCCGATCCAATCGAGCAGCAGCGCGTCGAGATCGACACCGGCCTCGAGCACGAGGCCGCGCACGTCGAGCTGCTCGCCGATCAGCGGTTCGAGCGCGGCCAACCAGCCGTCGAGGTAGGCCACGCCGGCGCTCAGGTCGACGTACCAACCGCCCGCCGACACGGCCCCGGCCGGCAGCAGCGCGCCGACACCGACGCTGCAGTCGTGGCACGCCACGAGGGCGGCCAGCGCGGCGTCGCCGGCGCTGGCGTCGGGCGCCGCGAAGCCGTCGAAGCGGAGCCCGTCCTGGTCGATCGTCAGGCGACCCGCCATGCCGCCGAGGCTGGCGAGCGATGTGAGCGCGCGCTCGAGCAACGCGGCCTCCGTCGGATCGCCGGCCAGCATGCCCGTCAGCGACTGGAGTCCCGCCGCCAAGGCGCCGAAGTCGACGCTGACGCCCAGGCCACCGTCCATGAGGGTGCTTGCTGCGGCGCCGACGGCGGTGTCGAGGTGGCTGGGCTCGTCGCTGCCGCGCGCGAGGCGCACGGCGGCGCGCACCAGATCGGGATCGGTCGCGGCAATGAAGGTGTCGTCGATGCGTGCGACCACCAGCGGCATGTCGCTGCCGTCGCCGATCACGTACAGGGTGACGTCGTCCTGCGTGAACGTCGGACCCACCGGCAGGCAGTCCAGGAGCGTGTCTTGCAGCACGGCGGCGTAACCGGTATCGGTGGGGCGCAGCAGCGCGATCATGCCCGGGAAGGGGTTGAAGGGCGAGATGCTGATCGCGAGGACGCCGTGACCGAACAGGTCGGGCGTGGCGTCGTCGTCCCACACGGACGTTATGGCGGGGCACTCGAGCGAGAGTTCGTCGCGGATCAGCGTACCGAGGTCGAACTCGCCGTTCAGGTCGAACTCCTCACCATCGATCAGGCGGATGAGTCGCTGCAGCGTCTCCGAGGCGGTGTCGGTGTCGAGGCCGGCGAACACGTCCTCGAGGACGCCGAGATCGCCGCTGGTCGGGCCGACGTAGAACGCCGCGACGGTGGTCGCAGGCAGCAGTGCTTCCAGCGGGCGGGGTTGCGCGAAGGCGTGACCGGTCAGCAGCGCTAGGGCCAGGACCCCGGCGAGCGCGGTCCTGAGGGTCCCATGGAGGGAGTCGAGCGGTGGCGTGACGTGCATGCGTGCTCCTCTCGTGCTGCCGTCCGCGCTGCGGGGACGGTGACTCGTGGTGGTACCGACTCAGGAGGCGGTGCGTCGTACGCCGTCGGGCGTGACGAGCCACGCCAGCTCGAGTGCGGCGTCGGACGTGAAGCGGAGGCGGTAGTCGTCGTCTCCGAAGGCTTCCACCGTCACGCGTGCGCCGCGCGGCAGGTCGAGGTCGACCAGGACGTTGGTGGTGTATACCCCCAACCGCAAGCGGCCGAGTTCCATCCGATGGTACGCCTCCTTGGCGGCGCGCTCGACCTCGAGCGCCGCCGGTGTCTCGAAGGCGCTGGCGTCAACGCCACCGAGTCCGGGGGCGCAGGCGACCAACGTCAGCAGCACCATGGCGACGATCACGGACACGGACGCGCGAACGGATCGTGGTGGCATCGCCACAATGTAGCAGGCGTGGCTCACTCGCGTGCCTCGTTCAACACGGCCGCCAAGCCTACGTGGACGACGTAGCGCTGGGCGCCACGGGCCCGCTGGTACTTGCGCACCAGGTCGAACAGCTCGCGCTGGAAGTCCTTGGCGTCTGCGTGGTCGAGCATCACCTGGTCTCGCCATGCCGAGAGCGCAGCAGGCATGTCGGGGTCGAGCATGGTGGCGTTGGCGTCGGGTGAGACGGCCGTCTGGACCTGCAGGCGGCCGCGTTCGTCGCGGTAGATGCGCGTTCCCCACACGCCCATGGCCTCGATGCGGGCGCGCACCACGTTGCGCCTGAGCAGCCGCTCCCAGTAGGCGTCGCGCTCGGCCAAGGCGCTCTCGAGGCTGTCGGCCCCCGTCGCTTCGAAGGGGACGAAGAAGACGTCGGCGGTCGTGCGGTACCTCCGCACGGGGCGGCCGGCCCGCGGTTGGCTCGCGACGCAGTGGAGCAGCCCGAGGTGCTGCAACCGCCGAATGCGCTTCAGGACGGTGTTGGGTCGCTCACCGGTGACGGCCGCCGCCTCGCCGACGCTGCGGGTAGATCCCAGGAACGGTGCGAGCTGGTGCAGGCTGGAGGGCCGCACCAACCAACGTGCCGCGGCCGGGTCGCGCACGACGGCCGTGGTGGAGCCGCCCGGTTCGCCGGCGTGGTCCGCGGCCGGGTCGGTCTCGCCGCGTCGTCGTGCCCGCCTACGTGATGTGTCGTCTGCCATGTCATGTAGCAGCGTAGCAGACTAGGGGGGCAGGCCCGGCACGTCCACGCCCGGTACGTTCCCGCAGTGGAGGAGACCATGCCAGATCGCACCCCCAAGAACAGCTTCGGCGCTCGCGCCACCTTCGACACCGGCAGCGGCCAGGCGGCCTACTACCGCCTGGCTACGCTGCAGGACCTCGGGCTGGGCGCGGTCGATCGACTACCGTTCAGCATCAAGGTCCTGCTGGAGAGCCTGGTGCGCAACGAGAACGGCTACGACGTGACACGCGAGGACGTCGAGCGCCTGGCCGCCTACGATGCCGCCAAACCGGCCCAGGTCGAGGTCCCCTTCAAGCCCGCGCGCGTCGTGCTGCAGGACTTCACGGGTGTGCCGGCCGTCGTCGACCTGGCCGCCCTGCGCGCCGCCATGCACCGCATGGGCGGCGATCCGAAGGCGATCAACCCCCTCGTGCCCGTCGACCTGGTGATCGACCATAGCGTCCAGGTCGACGAGTACGACAGCCCCCTGGCGCTCGCCAGCAATGCCACGATCGAGTTCGAGCGCAACCGCGAGCGCTACGAGTTCCTGCGCTGGGGCCAGGCGGCCTTCGACGACTTCTCGGTGGTCCCGCCGGCCTCCGGGATCGTGCACCAGGTGAACCTGGAGTACCTGTCCAAGGGCGTGATCCACGCCCCAGACGGCGAACTCGAGGTGGTGTACCCCGACTCGCTGGTCGGCACCGACAGCCACACCACGATGATCAACGGACTCGGGGTGGTCGGTTGGGGCGTCGGCGGCATCGAGGCCGAGGCCGTGATGCTCGGGCAACCGATCTACATGTTGACGCCCGAAGTGGTCGGCTTCCGGCTGACCGGCCGACTGCCCGAGGGCTCGACCGCCACCGACCTCGCGTTGGTGGTGACCCAGATGCTGCGCCGCCACGGCGTGGTGGGTAAGTTCGTGGAGTTCTTCGGCCCCGGACTCTCGAGCATGACGTTGCCGGACCGGGCCACCATCGCGAACATGGCGCCCGAGTACGGGGCGACCATGGGGTTCTTCCCGACCGATGCGGAGACGCTGCGGTACCTCCGGCAGACCGGCCGCCTCCCCGACGAGGTCGAGCTCGTCGAGCGCTACGCCAAGGCGAACGGACTGTTCCGGACCGACGACATGGCCGACCCGGCGTTCCAGGAGACGATCGGTCTCGACCTCTCGACCGTGCAACCGAGCCTGGCTGGGCCCAAGCGCCCGCAGGACCGCATCCTGCTGGCCGACATGCAGCCCGCCTGGCGTGAGGCCCTGGCCGCGCCGACCGAGGCGCGTGGCTTCGGCCTGGACGCCGCCGCGCAGGCGCGCACCGCGCCGCTGCAGTTCAAGGGGGACGCACACGATCTTCGCCACGGCGACGTGGTGATCGCCGCCATCACCTCGTGCACCAACACCAGCAACCCGAGCGTCATGCTCGCCGCCGGGATGGTCGCCAAGAAGGCGGCCGAGCGCGGCCTCAGGGCGAAGCCGTGGGTGAAGACGTCACTGGCACCGGGCTCGCGCGTCGTCACGGAGTACCTCGACGACGCCGGCTTGACGCCGTACCTGGAGCAGGTTGGCTTCTACACCGTCGGCTACGGCTGCACCACCTGCATCGGCAACTCGGGTCCGCTGCCGATACCCGTCGCCGAGGCCATCGCTGCGGGCGACCTCGTGGCCGCCTCGGTGCTCTCCGGCAACCGCAACTTCGAGGGCAGGATCAACCCCCACGTCAAGGCCAACTACCTGGCGAGCCCGCCTCTGGTCGTCGCCTACGCGCTCGCGGGCACCGTCGACATCGACCTGGTGAACGATCCGCTCGGGGTCGACGCCGATGGTGCGGACGTGTACCTGCGCGACCTCTGGCCGAGCTACGCCGACGTGACGGCCGCCCTCGAGACGGCCATGCGCCCAGAGACGTTCCAGCGCCTCTACGACGGCATCGAGCAGTCGAACGACGCGTGGAACGCCATCCCCGTCAAGGGCGGCGAACTCTATGCCTTCGACGAGGACTCGACCTACATCCACGAGCCGCCGTTCTTCGTCGACATGCGCCCCGAGCCGGCGCCGATCGCAGCGATCACGGGCGCGCGCGTGCTCGTGAAGGTCGGCGACTCGGTCACGACCGACCACATCAGCCCGGCCGGCGCGATCGGGGTCGACACACCCGCCGGCCGCTACCTGATCGAGCGAGGCGTCGAGCCGACTGACTTCAACAGTTACGGCGCGCGTCGCGGCGACGATCGCGTGATGACGCGGGGGACCTTCGCCAACATCCGGCTGCGCAACCAGCTCGCCCCCGGCACCGAGGGGGGGTGGACCACCAACGCATTGAGCGGTCGTGTCGAGACGATCTTCGACGCGAGCCGCGCCTACATCGCTGCCGGCGTGCCGACGATCGTCGTCGCCGGCGAGGACTACGGCATGGGTTCGAGTCGCGACTGGGCCGCCAAGGGGACCTACCTGCTCGGGGTCAAGGCCGTGATCGCCGTGAGCTTCGAGCGCATCCACCGCTCCAACCTCGTCGGGATGGGTGTGTTGCCGCTGCAGTTCCTGCCCGGTCAGGACCTCGAGGCGCTCGGACTCGACGGCACCGAGACGTTCGACGTCGAGGTGTCCGACGACGTCGCGCCGCGGCAGCGGCTGCGCGTCGTCGCGCACCGTTCGGACGATGCGAGCGTGGCGTTCGAGGTGACGTGTCGGCTCGACACGCCGGTGGAGGTCGACTACTACCGCAACGGCGGCATCTTGCACACGGTGCTGCGCAGCCTGCACCAGCAGACCGCCACCAGCGGCGCCTGAGCGAGGGCGCGGGGCGTCGTGCGGAGGCGCGGCGCAAGGGGCGTCGTGCGGTGCGCGATGCAAGGGGCGTCGTGCGAAGCGCGGCGCCCCCTCCGTGCCGTGAAGCGTTCCGCACACGCACGGCCCTGCTCGCTCTATACTGCCCACGATGCGTGACCTCATCGTCTTCCTGCTGATCCTCACCGGCATCTTCTTCGCCATCGGTGAGTGGCGCGGCTGGTACCTCGGGATCCCGAACCAGACGCCGATCTTCCTGTACAAGAACGATCACGTGGCGCGCACGCCGATCCGCACGGTCATGCGTGACGACATGCCGATCCGCGTGAGCGGCCAGGTGCGCCGCGGCACGGTGCGGGTGCAGGTGCTGTTCGAGAGTCCCGCCAGCTTCCAGACGGGTGCGGCGGCACAACCCCAGCGCAGCGTCTTCGACCAGTCCTTCACACGTGGGCAGCGCCTCGGCATCGACGAGGTGTTCCGCGAGGGCGGTGGCATCTACACCGTGGTCATGACGTATACCGACGCCAGCGGCACGTTCCGCATCAACTACCCAGTCTCGTCACAACTCTAGGGGGGACCGTGCTCGCCAGCCTGGTTCGCGGCTCCCTCGTCGCGGTCGCGCTCATGTGGTTCGGTTGCGCCCTCGCGCAGCCTCTCGTGCGGGTGTTGCTCGACGAGCGCACCGGCGCCGTGGGCATCCGCATCGACGGACCGCACCGGGGCTCGATCGACGCCCGGCCGTTCGCCACGCCCTTCGCGTTGACATGGTCGGTGGCGGCCGTGGACGGACGGCTCTTCGTCGACGCACAGCCAGCGGGCCGGGTCCTCGAGCTCGCGCCCGACGCCGGCGAGTTCGTCTGGGATGGTGCGCGTTACCGCGGCTCCGCACGCTTCGTGGCTCGCGGCGACACGGTGCTGGTCGTGAACGTCGTCGACATGGAGTCGTACCTACGCGGCGTCGTGCCCGCCGAGATGCAAGCGAGCTGGCCGATCGAGGCCCTGCGTGCCCAGGCGGTCGCGGCCCGGACGTACACCATGGCGAACCTCGATGCCGGCGCAGCGTACGACGTCTGTGCCACGAGCGACTGCCAGGTCTACCGCGGAGTCGGCATCGAACACGCCCGGACGGACCAGGCCGTGTTCGACACGGCCGGTCAGGTCCTCACGTTCGGGGGCGCCTACGCCCGCACCTTCTATCACGCCGACAGCGGCGGCGTGATCGCCTCGTCGGCGGAGGTGTGGGGCATGTCGATCCCCTACCTCTCGGCCTTCCGTGACGTCGCGAGCGACGGCCCCCACGCACGCTGGGACGTCAGGCTCGATCCTGCGGTGGTCGCCGCGCAGTTGGCCGCCTCCGGGCATCACGTCGGCGCGGTCCAACGCGTGCGGGTGCTGTCGTACAGCGAGTCGGGACGCGTCTCGTCGTTCGAGGTCGTGGGGAGTGCCGGGCGGGTGACGCTCCAGGGCTTGGGCGCCCGCCTGCAGGCGCGGGCGTGGGGGTTGAAGTCGACGCGCTTCGAGATGGTCGGGGACCTCGCGCTACGAGGGTGGGGCTGGGGGCACGGGGTCGGCATGAGCCAATACGGCGCGCGGGCCCTCGCGCTGTCGGGTTACGGCTACGGTCAGATCCTCGGCTTCTACTACCCCGACACCCAACTGCAGCGGCTCACCACGGTGGCCGGGCGTTGAGTGCGCTTCAGCCGCGCGCGAGCTTGACCGCGTGGACGAGGTCGTGCAGAGCCTCGTCGGCGCTGGCGGCCTCGGTGAGGCACCCCGCCACGTAGTTCTCCAGGATCACGTCGCCCGTGGCATTGAGGGCGCTGCGGATGCCCGCCAACAGGGTCAGGACCTCGCGGCACGAGCGCCCCTCTTCGATCATGCCCTGGAGCCCCCGGACCTGGCCCTCGAGGCGCTTGAGCCGGTTGATCACTCGCCGCCGCTGTTCCTCGTCGTGATGAAGCGTCGGATCGTCGAAGCGTCCGCTCGTGCTGCCGCTGCTGTGCATCGTGCTCCCGTCGGGCGGAGGCGTCCGCCAGTATCCCAGGGGGATATCATATCGTTCCCGGACGCCGTGCGCCAGCCATCGCGAACCTGCTACCCTACGCTGCAGGGCGGGCGATTACGCCCGGCGAGACGCCCGTCGAGGAGGACCGCATGCGTGCCTTCAAGGGAATCGTGCGCGAAGGGCGCGTCGAGTTGGCCGAAGGTGTCTCGCTGCCAGAAGGCACCGTCGTCACCGTCACGGTGGGAGAGACCGAACTGCTGCGCGCGACGTTCCGCGCCGCACTGCGGCGCAACACCCGGAGGCGCAGCCGGGGGCGGCGCTGGGGTCCGGTGTACACGGCCGCGGAGACCGCGGACGCCTCGGTGTGAGCGACGCGAGCGACCTCGCCGGCCACCGGCTCAGCCTCGTCCCGACGCCCATCGGCCACCTGCAAGACGTCACCCTGCGTGCGCTCGACACGCTCCGCGCGGCCGACGTGGTCGCGGCGGAGGACACGCGCCGGTCTCGCATCCTGCTCGATCGTCACGGTGTCACGACGCGCCTCACGCGGCTGGACGCGCACACCATCGCGGCGCGCGCTCCGGCGTTGTTGCGCCAGCACCGCCACGTCGCGTTCGTCACCGACGCAGGCACGCCCGGCATCAGCGACCCCGGTGCCGAGCTCGTGGCGCTCGCACGCGACCTCGGGATCGAGGTCGAGGTGCTGCCCGGGCCCACCGCCTTCGTGCCGGCACTCGTGCTCTCGGGCCTGCCCGCAGCCCGCTTCACCTTCGAGGGCTTCCTGCCGCGCCGGGGACGAGAGCGCCGTGAGCGCATCGCTGCGATCGCCGCGCGCGATCATCCCACGATCGTCTACGAGGCCCCGACCCGGTTGCTGGCCAGCCTGCGCGAGATGGCGGCCGCCTGTGGTGAGGACCGCGCCGCCGCGGTCGCCAGGGAGCTCACGAAGCTGCACGAGGAGACGCGCCGAGGCCCGCTGCAGGAGCTCGTGGCGCACTTCGAGGGGACGCAGGCGCGCGGCGAGATCGTCATCGTCATCGGCCCCGCAGATCCGGCGCAGGCCGTCGCCGTCGCGCCGCCGCTCGACCCCGAGGCGCTCGCCGAGCGGCTGGCGAGCGAGGGCCGCTGGGGTCGGGACCTACGGGCGGACCTGATCGCGGCGGGCGTACCTCGAGACGTCGCGTACGCGCTGGCGATGCGCCACAAGCAGGGAGGAGAGCGCTGACGCGGCGGCGCCACACCGCGGCGACTCGCCACCGCAGTGCACGCGCGTCGCCCTCGGCGCCGCGCGCAGCCGGCGATGGCGATACGATGCCGCGGGCCTGCGAGCCCGAGCCCACCATGGCGAAGACCGTGACACCGACCGCGCCGCCCCCCACCGACACGCCGACCGCGGCGGCGTCAGGGGCGTCGAGCGTCCCTGATCCACAGCGCGAGTCCGGCCGGCCACGCGGCGTGCGACTGCTCGCCCTGCCGAGCGTGGCGCGCGCAGCACGCTTCGTGCGCCACGACGGTCCGGCCGTGCTCGTCACCACGCCCGAGCGGGCCGAGCGGTTCGCGCGCAGCGACGTGTTCGGCGGCCGCCACACGCTCGATCCGAGCCTCGCCGACTGGCGTGATCGCGCCGACAAGGTCGTCCTCACCGCCGCCCATGCCGTCTCCCGTTTCCCCCACGACCCCGAGCGTTACGCGCTCACCCTCCGCGTCGGCACGCACATCGCCCGCGACGCGCTGCTCGAGCGCCTGGTCGCCTATGGCTACCCGCGCGACGCCGTTCCCGGCACCACGGTCAGGGGCGACACCATCGAGGTGCACTTCGGCGAGGACGATGTGGCGCGCATCGAGGTCTTCGGTGACGAGATCGACACCCTGCTGCGCAAGGGCGAGAGCGTACCCGAGGTGGTGCTCGCGCCGCGCGACATGGACGCGTTGCTCGAGTCGGAGGGTGGCGACGCCGACGCCGTGTGGCGCTCCAGCGTGCTCGCACAGTGCCCCGGCACCGTGTTCCTCGACGCTCCGGAGCTGATGGAGGCTGAACTCGGCGACGCAGGTCCGCTGTGGGCTGCGCTCGCGGAGCGCGACGTGGTGTCGTTCGGCCGCGATCCGCTCCCGCTCGAAGCGCGCGTCGCGCCCGAGCAGCCGCTGCCCTACTACCGGGCCAAGCTGCGCGACATGGCCGCCGACCTCGAGACCTGGCTGCGCGACGGCTACAGCGTCCAGCTGCTGCTCGGGTTCGAGCGCACCGGCCGCTACCTGCGCGAGCGAGTGATCGACCACCTCGCGAGCACCTGGCGCAACGTCGTCGGCGACCACCCCGGCGAGATCTCGCTGGTGCTCGCGCCGCGCCTCGAGGGCGGCTACCGCGACCCCGAGCGGCGTGAGGTGGTGCTCACGGAGGACCTCCTCTACGGCTACCAGGGCGACCGCGCGCGCGCCAAGCTGCGCGGCAAGCGCGTGCACGACCCGGCGGCGCTCCACCTCGGCGACTACCTGATCCACCCCGACCACGGCGTCGGCCGGTTCCTAGGACTCGAGGCGCGGCAGGTGGTGGGCGTGACGCGCGACTACCTGCGGCTCGCCTACGCCGGCGAAGGCAAGCTCTACCTGCCGATGGAACAGCTGCCTCTGCTCCGGCGCCACCCGGGCACGAGCGACGACCCGCCACGGCTCTCGACGCTCGGCACGAACGAGTGGTCACGGGCGCGTGAGCGGGCCCGGGCCTCCGCCGAGCACCTGGCGGCCGAGCTGATCAAGACGTACGCCGCGCGCCAGGTCGCCACCGGCGTCCCCTTCGGTCCGCTGCCCGACTGGGACCCGCTGATCGCCGCCACGGCCGACTTCGAACTCACGCGCGACCAACGGCAGGCCCTCGAGGACACGTTCGCCGACATGCAGCGCCCGGTCCCGATGGACCGCCTGATCAGTGGCGACGTCGGCTTCGGCAAGACCGAGGTCGCGCTGCGCGCTGCCCACCGGGTCATCGGGCACGGCCACCAGGCAGCCATGCTCGTCCCCACCACGGTGCTGGCGAGCCAGCACTACCAGACCTTCGTCGAGCGTTTCGCGGGGCTCCCCGTCAACGTGGCCATGCTGTCGCGGTTCTCGAGCGACGCCGAGGCCAAGGCGGTCGTGGCCGGACTCGCGGACGGCAGCGTCGACGTGGTGGTGGGGACCCATCGGGTCCTCTCGGAGGGTGTGACGTTCAAGCGGCTCGCCCTGGTGATCGTCGACGAGGAGCACCGCTTCGGCGTCGCGCAGAAGGACCGCCTCAAGGCGCTCAAGGCCGACGTCGACGTGCTGTCGCTCTCCGCGACGCCGATCCCCCGCACGCTCTACATGAGCCTGGTCGGGCTGCGCGACGTGTCGCAGATCATGACCCCGCCCGAGGGTCGCAAGCCCATCCAGACCGTGCTGCAGCCCTACGACCCGCGCACGGTGCGCGAGGCGATCGTCTTCGAGCTCGAGCGCGGCGGCAAGGTGTACTACATCCACGACCGCATCGGTTCGATGAGCATGCGCGGCCGCACGCTCGCGCAGCTCGTGCCCGAGGCACGCATCGGCGTCGCGCACGGTCAGATGGGCGCCGACGCCCTCGAGGAGGTCATGCTCGGCTTCCAGGACGGCGCCTTCGACGTGCTGCTCGCCACCACGATCGTGGAGTCCGGGCTCGACGTCGGCGGAGCGAACACGCTGGTGATCGAACGAGCGGACCGGCTCGGCCTGGCGCAGCTGTACCAGCTGCGAGGCCGCGTGGGCCGGCGCCGGACCGAGGCCTGGGCGTACCTGCTCTACCCGGGGAAGACCACCGAGACCGCCCAGCGTCGGCTCTACGCGATCGCCGAGCTCGACGACCTCGGCAGCGGGCACCGCCTGGCCGAGAAGGACATGGAGATCCGTGGGGTGGGCAACCTGCTCGGCCCGGAGCAGCACGGCCAGATCGCCGCGGTATCGCTCGAGGTCTACACCGAGATGCTGGCCGAGGCCATCGCCGCGCTGAAGGGGGAGCAGGCCAGCGAGCGCGCGCCGCAAGTGGCACTCGACCTCGCCGTCGACGCGCGCTTGACGCCGACGTACCTCGCCTCCGACGACGAGCGCATCGCCTTCTACGGCCGCTTCGCCGAGGCTGAGAACTTGGCGGACGTATCGCGGCTGGCGCGCGAGCTACGCGAGCGCTACGGGCCCTTCCCGGCGGAGGTCAAGTCGTTCGTCGACCTCGCCAAGCTCAGGCACCTGGCCGCGGGCCGCGGCGTCGCGACCATCACCGAGCACATGACCGACGTGCAGATCACCTTCCACGGCGACGCGCTCGACTACGACGCGCGGCGCATCCGCGAGCTGCGCTACACCGTGGAACCCACGCGCTACCCGCCCGGCTTCTCGATCAAGAAGCGTGGCCTTGGCGGCGCCGACGCGCTCCTCGGCGCGATCACCGACGTCTTGTTCGCTTGCGCCTGAGACGCGAGGGCGCGCCGTGAGGCGAACTCACGGCGCGGGCGTGGACGGACGGGTGTGCTCTCTGGATCGACCCGCGTCAGCTCAGAGTCGCTGGAACACCGACGCGAGATGGAGCAGGAAGCGCTCCGCCGTATCGCTGGCGTTGTGGCCCGTGGCGATGACGCTCAGCGAGCTCACGTCGCCCCGTTGCACGACGGAGAACGTCAAGCGCGTGTAGCGCGGCGCGATCGGGAACACGCCCGTGACTTCGGACAACAAGACGACCGAGGTCGTCGACTCGTTCTCGACGCGGAACGGCGTCATCGAGGTGGTTGGCTGGTGGTCGCGTCCGAAGTCCACGATCTCGGCGAGGAGCGCCGCTGGAGAGGCACGGTACTCGACGGCTGGACGTTCGACGGTCGGCGCACAGGCGGCGACCAAGACGATGAGGAGCGCGATCAGTCCGATGCGTGCTGGGTGCTTGGTCATGCCTCACGGTACGCCTCGCCTCCAGGGCGCCGGTGACGGCCGTCACAACCCCAACCGCCCAGCTACGGTATTGGCGCACCATGGCGAAGCGCCCGCAGCCTGAGCCACGAGCGCTTCACCGTCACCGTCGAGGTCGCGTCACCGCGACCGGCGAGCTGTCCGTCAGAAGTGGTAGTTGAAGCCCACGCGGCCGACGAAGCCGAAGCCGAAGGCAGGGATGACCTGCACGGCCGGGCCGACCTCGAGGAACACGCCGCCCTCGGGCAGACCGATCTCGCCGAGGCGGTACTCGCCGCCGACGAAGGCATCGATCGACAAGCCGAGGCCGAGGGTCCCGGTGCCGAAGCTGAAGTTCGGGCCGCCGCCGACGTACACGTCGATCGGCGTCACACCCGTGTCGACGTCGAGGTCGTACATCACGTCGACGCCGAAGCCGAAGCGGTTGCCGCCGAAGAACGCGTAACCGAGGTTGGCGCGAACGTCGAGACCGGCGAAGGCGTTCTCGACGCCGAAGTGGACTTGGGCGCCTGGATAGCCGCCGCTCACGCCGGCCCAGAAGCCGGACTGCGCGAAGGCGCCGCCGGTGCCGAATGCGGCAATGGCGATCAGGGAGATGAGGAGTTTGCGCATGCGTACCCTCCAAGGTGAACTGAGAAACGCGGGAGCTTCTCGTCTGCCGCGTTATATCACGTTCAGGTCGTGACATCAGGTGGGAATGTCCACAGGGCGTACCCGTCCGGACCCCGTGGAGCACGTGTCAGTCACGATCGGTGCTCCTTTCACGCCAACGCCTCGCGGCGTCGCGCGAGCGCGGCCGAGCGCGGTTGCACGCGGGCAGAACGCCGTGTCGCGCCTCGTGCGCGGCGAGCAGTGCGGCCTCTTCGGCCTGCGGCACGCGGCTGTGGCGGTAGCGCCAGAACACGGCCCCGTCGCGGATGCAACCGGGGCGCGCGAGGTGCTGCCGGAGGCGGTGTGGGACGTCGGTCGCGGACTGGCCGACGTATATCACGCGCCGCTCGGCGTCGGCGAGTTCGTAGACGCCGGGCATCGCGTCGCGGCCCCGCGCCGGCGGCAGGCGCTCCAGGCGCCGCCAGCGCGCCGCGATCGGCACGTCAACCCTCGTAGCCGAGTTCGCGCAGCGCGTCGCGATCGTCGCGCCAGCCGCGCCGGACCACCACCTCCAGGTCGAGGTAGACCCGCTGCTGGAGGAAGATCTCGAGCTGCTTGCGGGCGGTCCTGCCGATCTCTCGGATCATCGCTCCACCGCGGCCCAACACGATCGGACGATGGCCTTGCTTCTCGATCCAGATCTCCGCGTGCAGGTAGAGAGGCTCGTCGCTTCCCGGATCCGGGTCGCGCCACTCGTCGATCACGACCGCCACCGCGTAGGGCAGCTCTTGGCGAAGGTGCGTCATGGCGCTCTCGCGCACCAGCTCGGCCGCCCACACCTCGCGAGGCTGGTCGCTGCGCACGTCCTCCGGGAAGAAGAAGGGGCTCTCGGGCAGCAGCTCGAGCAGGTCGTCGCGCAGCGCGTAGACCTCCTCGGGGTCGTTCAGGGCCGAGATCGAGATCACCCGCTCGGCCTGCGGCACGAGGTCGCGGTACAGCGACAGCGCCTCGTCCGGGTACTTCGCGGCGTCGAGCTTGTTGCCGACCATCCAGATGCGGGTCGCGGGATCGATGCCCTTGAGCAGGCGCGCGACGTCCTTGTCCTCGTCGCCGGGAGGCCGCCGCAGGTCGACGACCCACAGCACCACCTCGACGTCGATGACGCTGTCACGCACCGCCTGGTTCATGGCACCGTCCAGGCGGGTCGGGCCCCTGTGGTAGCCGGGCGTGTCGAGGAAGACCAGCTGACGCTGCTCGAACGAGTAGATCCCGCGCACGCCGCGGCGCGTCGTCTGGGGCTTGCTCGTGATCGGCGCGACCTTGACACCGAGGATCGTGTTGAGGAGCGTCGACTTGCCCACGTTCGGCTTGCCGACGATCGCGACGAAGCCGGCGTACGAACGTGGGCTCTCGAGCTGATCGGTGGCGGTGTCTGTGGTGGTGTCTGGTGTGTCGTCGTGGAGGTGGTCGTCGTGCATGGCGGTCCCTTCCGCTCTGGTGCTCGTCCGACGCTCGGCGCCGGTGCAGGTGGGCGTGTGAGTGGATGCTACCCCTCGCGACCCAAACGACGCGAGGGCCCCCGGTGGGGGGCCCTCGCGGTGCGTGTGGTTGCGGGGACAGGATTTGAACCTGTGACCTTCGGGTTATGAGCCCGACGAGCTACCAGACTGCTCCACCCCGCGGCGGACGCAAAAGCAAGCGTACACCTGAGCCGTGCGGCCTGTCAACGTGACGTGGACCAGGCGTGCCCACGGCAGCGTGGCCATGGTCCGCCACCCCCGCACTGCCATCACTGTCCTCACTGCCCTCCGGTGACTTCGAGGTTGACGCCCGTGACATAGCTCGCGTCGTCGCTCAGCAGCATCGCGACGCTGCTCGCGACCTCCTCGAGGCTGCCGAGTCGGCGCATCGGCACCGAGTCGATCATCTGCCGCTCCACCACCCTCGGGTCGGCGTCGAAGTACTGCGAGCCGGCCGCCGCCTGGAGTTCGGTCTGTCGCGTCCACATGAAGCCGGGTCCGATCAGCGCCGGCGATACGGCGTTGACACGGATGCCGTGCGGCGCGAGGTCCCTGGCGGCGGTCTTGGTCAGGCCGAGCACCGCGAACTTCGAAGCGGCGTACGCCAGCATGTTCGGAGGTCCGATCACACCGGCGTAGCTGGCGGTGTTGACGATGGCCCCGCCGCCGGCGTCGCGCATGTGCCGGGCGACGGCGACGAGCACGTTGAAGACGCCGACGACGTTGATCTCCATCACCTTCCTGAAGTCGTCTTCGGGGTACTCGGGCGTCGGCACGAACAGCCCTTGGTAGCCGGCGTTGTTGAAGCAGAAGTCGATGCGGCCGAAGCGCGTCACCGCTGCGGCCACGGCCGTGGCCACCTGTTCGGAGTCCGTGACGTCGCAGCGATAGCCCTCGGCCTCGTGCCCCGCCGCGCGCAACTCCTCGACGACGGCTGCCATCTTCGGCTCGTCGAGGTCGACGATGGCGATGCGGGCCCCCTCGTCCGCGCAGCGCCTGGCGACCGTTCGGCCGATGTCACCGGCGCCGCCCGTGACGAGGAGCGTCTTCCCGTCGAACCGGCCGGGCACCATCTCAGGCCCGTCCCAACGACCGCGTGGCGACGACGTCGACACCGGTCCCCAGCGCGTCGGCCATCACGACGTCGCCGATCGCGACCGGCGCCTCCAGGCGCAGCTGATGCAACGCGCGGCAGAGGTCGACCACCCGGTCCTTGGGGAGTGCCTTGGCCGTCGCGACGGGCAGGCGCGGCAGCGGCGCGCCGCGAATCGCGACCGTGGTGGTCACCATGCGGCGCGGATCGGCGTGCTCCTGGCGCGCGAACTCGACGCCGCGCTTGCACGCGTTGCCGCGCACCTCGACGACGTCACGTCCGTCGGCATCGACCTCGAGCCGGCAGCCGAGCGGGCAGTTGACGCACAGGTAGTGGCTGGTCTCACTCACGCCTCGGTCTCCTCCCTCGGCACCACGTCGACCCGGAGCGCGCCGCCGTGGAACGACTCCAGGAACCTGGGTCGCACCTTCACCGTCACCATCTCGCCCGGCACCACGTAGCGCAGCGGGCGCTCGTACACGTCGCCCAGTCGCAGCGTACAGGGTGTGATGCTCTTGGTCACCCGCAGGTAGACGGTGTGTTCTCGTTCGGTCGTGATGGTGTGCGGTACGCACGTCCGCACGTTGGTCCCGGGCACCAGGCTGACGTTGTCGTGCCCAGAGCGCCGGCCGACCGCGTATGCGCCCGCGCCCTCGCCGGCGAGGTGCGACTCCTGGCTCACCCAGTCCACCAGGTCGTGGATGTGCACGGTGTTGCCGCAGGCGAAGATGCCGTCGCGGGTCGTCTCCATGGTCGAGCTCACCACCGGTCCGGTCGTGACCGGGTCGAGGCGCACGCCGAGCGTGCGCGCCAACTCGTTGTCGGGGATCAGGCCGATCGACACCAGCAGCGTGTCGCACTCGACGTCCCAGGCCTGGTCCAGGCGTGGCCTGAGCGCCTCGTCGACGGGCGCCACCGTCACCCGCTCGACGCGATCGCCGCCGTGGATACGCACCACCGTCGTCGACAGGTGCAGCGGGATGTCGAAGTCGTGGAGGCACTGCACCACGTTTCGGGTGAGGCCGTTGGCATGGGGCATCAGCTCGAACACGCCCACCACCTCGGCCCCCTCCAGGACCAGACGGCGCGCCATGATCAGTCCGATGTCGCCCGAGCCGAGGATGGCGACGCGCTTGCCGGGGAGGTAGCCCGCCATGTTGACGAGCTTCTGCGCGAAGCCGGCAGTCATGACACCCGACGGTCGCGTGCCGGGGATCCGGATGGCCTCGCGCGTCCGTTCGCGCGCCCCCATCGCCAGCACCACCGCGCCGGCGTCGACGCTCACACGCCCGTAGCGACCCGAGAGCACGCTCACCGAACGCGCCTCGTCGACGTCGAGGACGTAGGCGTCCGTCAGGACGTCGATCTCGTGCTCGAGCACCTGCTCCAGGTAGCGCTGGGCGTAGCCGGGTCCGGTCAGCTCCTCCTTGAAGTGGTGCAGGCCGAAACCGTGGTGGATGCACTGCTGCAAGATCCCACCGGCCTCGTGCTCGCGATCGACCATGAGGACGCGCTCGGCACCGCCCTCGCGGGCGCCGACGGCGGCCGCCATGCCGGCGGGGCCGCCACCGACCACGACGACGTCGTACCGGCGTGGCAGCTCCCAGGGATGCAGGTCAGGCATGTTCCACCTCGGTCGCCGCGTGGTCGTCGAGACGCGGCAGCGCGATCCAGGAGCGCCCGCCGCGCTTGGTGATGCCGGCGACGTCCACGTCCTGGCTGTCGGCCAGGAGACGCAGGCAGCGCCAGGCGCAGAAGCCGCCCTGGCAGCGACCCATCCCGGCGCGGGTGCGGAACTTGACGCCGTCCATGGTGCGGGCACCGCGCGCGATGGCGTCCAGGACCTCGCCCTCCGTGACGAACTCGCAGCGGCACGCGATGCGGCCGAAGCGCGGGTCGCCGCGGACCGCGCGCGCCTGCTCGTCGGGATCGAGCTCGGCGAAGCGCAGGGGGGCGTCGATGGTCGGGACGAAGTCGTCGCGTGGCTCGAGTGCGAGCCCCGCCTCGGCCAGCAGATCGATCACGTCCAGGGCGATCGCCGGCGCGGCGGTCAGCCCTGGCGACTGGATGCCGATGACGTTCAGGAAGCCGGGCACGCGCGTGTGGCCGATCGCGAAGTCCTCGTTCGCGGCGACGGCTCGCACCCCGGCGAACTCGGCGATGCAGTCGCGCTCCGAGATGCCCGGTGCCAGCCGCCGAGCGCCCTCGAAGACCTCCTCGGCCCCGGCGGCCGTGGTGGTGAGGTCGTCGGCCTCGGACCACGTCGCCGTCGGTCCGACCATGAGCGTGCCGTCGTACGTCGGCGTGATCAGGATCCCCTTGGAGGTGGGCGACGGGCAGGGGAAGGTGACGTGCTCGACGAAGCCCACGAGCCGCTTGTCGAGCAGGTACTCCTCGCCCTTGCGGAAGCGCAGCCCCGCCTCCTCGGCGCCGACCATGCGGGCGACCGCGTCGCCGAACACGCCCGCTGCGTTCACGACGAAGCGTGCGTGCAGCGTGCCGCGGTCGGTCGTGATGGTGAAGGCGTCGGCGCAGCGCTCGATGCCCGTCACGGTCGTCTCGGTGCGCAGCTCGAGGCCGTTGCGCACGGCGCTCTCGGCGAGCGCGAAGCAGGCCTCGTAGGGGTTGACCACGCCGCTGGACGGAGCGTGGAGGGCGGCGACGATGTCGCGCGACAGGTTCGGCTCCTCGCGCCGCAGGCGCTCGGCGTCCCACATCTCCAGGCCCGTGACGCCGCGCCGTCGCCCCTGTTCGAGCAGGCGCTGGAGGAAGGCGACGTCGTCGTCGTCGAAGGCGACGGTGAGGTCGCCGATCCGCGCGAACCCGAACGGCAGGTCGTTCGCCATGTCGCTCCAGAGCTGGTTGCCGCGCCACTCGGTGGCCGCCTTCAGGGTGCCGTCCGAGGC
>SLSM01000157.1 GCA_007130445.1 Trueperaceae bacterium
AGGGGCTCATGACCGGCGTGAAGATGATCATCGCGACCGGGCACAACAACCTGGCCATGAACCGCACCATCGCCCAGATCGCCAAGGCGTTCGTGAAGGGTCCGGACGTCGCCGAGGGCGCCCTCAACCGTATCGAGGCCGGCATCCGGGCCTACGACCCGTGTCTGAGCTGCTCGACCCACGCCATCGGCCAGATGCCGCTGGTGCTGCGCGTCGAGAGCGCCGGCGGCGAGCTGCTGCGTGAGGTGGTGCGGGGATGAGCCGTCGGATCGATGCCGCGGACGCCCGTGCGTCCGCGGCATCCGACACCGCCGGGGTGACACCTTCCCCCACCGAGGACGGCGACCGCCCGCGCGGCGCCATCGACGGGACCGCCCCCAGCGTCGCGCCGGGTGCGCGCGTGCTGCTCTACGGCATCGGCAACGACCTCCGCGGCGACGACGGCGCCGGCGTGCGCGTCGCGCACGCCCTCGAGGGGCGCGTCGCCTGGCGCGTGCGCGCGGTGCACGGCCTGACTCCGGAGCTCGCCGACGAGCTCGCAGACGCCGACATCGCTCTGTTCGTCGACGCCGACGCCGACCTCACGCTCGAGCGGCCCACCTGGCGCCGCCACCCGTCGGGATCGCCCGCCGGGAGCGCCGTGCCGCTGATGGGGCATGCACTCGACGTGCCGGGCCTGTTGCGGTTGACGGCCTGGTTGTTCGACCGCACGCCCGCCGCGGCGACGCTGTCGCTGCCCGCACGCAGCTTCGACCTGGGCGAGACGCTCAGCGCGCCGGCCGAGGCCGGCGTCGCGGCCGCGATCCACGCCCTCACGCGGCTGGCGCGCGGTTGAGGCACGACGCTCGGCGGACCTGACCCCGTGGGCGAGACCGTCGACGGTGATGGCGTCGCCGCCTGAGGCGCGTGCCCGCCGTGATAGCGTCCGCGCCATGGAGTTCGTGTGCCTCGCGGCCGGTCAGGGGACCCGCTTCGGCGACCTCGGCCGCTACCTCCAGAAGTGCATGTACCCAGTCGGGCTCCGGCCCTTCCTCGAGCACACCCTGCGGGCCTGGCTCGAGGGCGCGCGCGTCGACCCGGAGCGCGACCGGCTGACGCTCGTCGTAGGGCACCAGCGTGCCCAGGTGCGCTCGTACTTCGGCGCCGCGTTCGAAGGGGTGCCGCTGCGCTACGTGCATCAGGTCGAGCCGCTCGGCACCGGGCACGCCGTCGGCGTCGCCGTCGACGGCCTCCCGGACGAGACGACCGAGGTGCTGGTGTGGCTGGCCGACCTGTACGTGGGCGCCTCGACCTTCCGCGCGCTGCTCGACCACGAGGCGGCCGCGGTCGCGACCATCGCGCGCGGCGCCGCCGCGGAGAGCCCGAGGCTGCGCGTCACGCGCGGCGGCGACCGGCTGCTGCGGGTCTGGGATGGTGAGGGACCGTGGCTCGACGCAGGTGCGTGGCGGCTGCCGCTGGCCGTCGCGCGCGGCCTGCGCCGCGTACGGGCCGAGCAGGGCGAGTACCGCGTGCTGCCGAACCTCCAGGCGTACGTCGACGAGGGGCTCGACGTCGGGGCCGTCGAGCTCGCGCAGTGGATCCATCTCGGCGGCGTGCACCCGACGCCCGAGGAGAACGTGCGCCAGGTGGTCCGCCAGCTGTGGGCGGGCGACTCGTGATCGTCTCCACCACGCCGCTGCGCGTGCCGCTCGGCGGCGGCCTCACCGACCTGCGCGCGTACGCCGAGCGCTTCGGCGGCGTGACCGTCTCGAGCACGATCGGGGCCTCGGTCTTCGTGAGCGTACTGCCAGGCGTGGACGGGCGTTTCGAGGTGCACTACGCCGGCGGCTTCGAGACGGCCACGCGCTTGGACGAGATCCGTCACGACCTCGTCCGCGAGGCCCTGCGCGCCTCGCGGATGGCGGACACCCCGGTACGCCTGGCGCTCTGGGTCGACGTCGCCGGCGAGAGCGGGCTCGGGACGTCCGGAGCGATCACGGTGGGGTTGCTGCAGGCGCTCTGCACGTATCGCGGCGAACATCTCCCGCCCGAGCACGTGGCCGAGATGGCGGCGCGCATCGAGGTGGAGGTGTTGGAGGGGGCGTCCGGATACCACGATCCACACGTCTGCGCGCGCGGCGGTCTGCTGCGGCTCGATTACGAGGGGTCGACCGTTCGGGCGCGCCGCATCGAGCTCTCCGCCCAGGGTCGCAGCGACTTCGAGCGCTCGCTGCTGCTCTTCGCCAGCGGCCGCCAGGCGCGTACGAAGCCGTCGCTCGACCTGCTCAGCGCCCAGTTCGACGAGGCCGTTCCCGTCCTGCACGACATCAAGTCGCTGGCGATCGAGCTCGAAGCCGCACTGGAGCGCGGCGACCTGTCACGGGTGGCCCGCTGTATCGGCGACAAGCAGCACTTGAAGATGCGCCTGCCCGGACACTTCAGCGACCCGTTCGTCGAGGACGTGGTCGCGCGCGTCGAGGCGACGGGCGCCAGCGCGCAGATACCGGGTGGCAAGATCAGCGGCTACGTGTTGGTGTGCTGTCCGGCCGGCCAACACGACGCGGTGCGGCGCACGCTGCACGAGATGCGCGAGGTGCCACTGACGCTTGGTCAGCTGGGCACGAGGTCGGTCGTGGTCTGAAGGGGGATGCTCGGAGGTACGTGACGATCTCGTCACACCATGACGACGCCCGCTGCCTTTTCCTGCTCTGTTGGGTCCCCGGCACCGGTCGTTCGATGGTTCGTGCGTTGGTGCGGTGGATCCCGGTCGAGCCTCGAGTGGCTAGCGGGAGTCGCCGGAAAGGAAGTGATCCGTCTGAGATTCGATCACGTACCTCCTTTCGCCTCACAGCGTACAGTCGCGTCCCGTGTCACGTGGTACCGCGGTTCACAGCGAACGGGGGCCGGTTGGCCGTATGATGCTCGATGGGGCCGAAGAGGCCCCGCCGATGAGGCCCCGCCGATGAGGCCCAGTAGACCGTCGGCGAGCGACCGCGCCACCGCCCGCGCCGCAGGGCGTTCGAAGCACCGTTCCACACCTCCACGACGACCACACGTGCACCCCGCGCAGTCACTGGGGTATGCTCGCCGCGCACATCACCCCATAGCGCCCTGCGCGAGTAGCAACGCGTGCCTCGGTCGCACGGTTCGCGTTCGGTCGCAGCCCCTGGAGGTTTCATGGTCGCCAGCGGATTCATCCCGTTCGCCCTTGGTCTGTTCGGACTCGGCGTCGCGTACTACGTGTTCCGCCTGGTCCTCGCGTACCCGGAGGGCGGCGAACGGATCAAGTCGATCGCCGACGAGATCTTCATCGGTGCGATGGCGTTCATGCGCCGCGAGTTCATCATCCTCTCCGTCTTCTGCGCCATCGTGTTCGTGTTGCTCTGGATCGGGCTCGGCTGGATGACGGCGCTCGCGTTCATGCTCGGTTCGATGGCGTCGGGCGCGGCGGGGTTCCTCGGCATGTTCTCGGCGACCAAGGCCAACGTACGCACGGCCAACGCGGCGAACACCAAGGGGGCCGCCGAGGCGCTCACCGTCGCGTTCTTCGGCGGCGCGGTCATGGGCCTGGTGCTGGCCTCGCTCGGCCTGGCGGGCCTCGGGTTCCTGTTCATCCTTTTCGGCGGCAGCGCCGAGGGCGCGCACGCGATCCACGGCTTCGGCGTCGGTGCGGGCGCGGTGGCGCTGTTCTTCCGCGTCGGCGGCGGCATCTTCACGAAGAGCGCCGACGTGGGCGCCGACCTGGTCGGCAAGGTCGAACAAGGCATCCCCGAGGACGATCCGCGCAACCCGGGCGTGATCGCCGACCTCGTGGGCGACAACGTGGGCGACGTCGCGGGCATGGGATCCGACATCTTCGAGTCGTACTGCGGCGCCCAGATCGCCACCATCGCGATCGCCTCGACGATGGGCGCGGCGACGCTGGCCGTGCTCGGCTCGCAAGCCGCCTTGATGTTCCTCCCGCTCGCCTTGGCATCGGCAGGGATGCTGTGCTCGATCGGCGGCGTGATGCTGGTGAAGCTGGCATCGTCGAGCAAGCCCGCGGCCGCGCTGCGCACCGGCACGCTGGGCGCGACGGCCCTCTTCGCCCTGGCGTCGTACCTGGTCGTGCAGTGGCTCGGCGTCTCGACCAGCATCTGGTGGGCGACCGTCGCCGGCGCCGTCGGCGGCATCGTCATCGGCCTCTCGACGGAGTTCTACACGGCGGCGGCGCCGGTTCGGCGCATCGCCAAGGCGGGCGAGACGGGCACGGCGACGGTCATGATCGCCGGCCTCGCCGTCGGCCTGCAGTCGGTGGCCATCCCGGTGCTCTCCATCGCCGCCATCATCCTCGTCTCGAGCCTCCTGGCCGGCCTGTACGGCGTCGGCATCGCCGCGGTCGGGATGCTGGCCACGGTCGGCATCACGATGGCGATCGACGCCTACGGCCCGGTGGCCGACAACGCTGGCGGCATCGCCGAGATGGGCGGCCTCGGGCCCGAGACGCGCAAGATCACCGACTCGCTCGACGAACTCGGCAACACCACCGCGGCGATCGGCAAGGGCTTCGCGATCGGTGCGGCGGCGCTCGCCGCGCTCACGCTGATCGCGGCCTACATCGAGACCCTGCACGTCAACATCCCCGACTTCGCGCTCTCGCTGGCCGACCCGAACGTGCTGATGGGGATGCTGATCGGCGGCACCATCCCGTTCCTGGTCGCGTCGATCACCATGACGGCGGTCGGCGACGCCGCGTTCACCATGATCAACGAGATCCGACGGCAGTTCCGCGAGATCCCGGGCCTGCGCGAGGGCACCGGTAAGCCCGACAACGCCCGCTGCGTCGACATCGCCACCACGGCAGCCCTCAAGAAGATGATCCTGCCCGGCGCCATCGCGGTCTTCTCGCCGGTGATCGTCGGCTTCCTGCTTGGCCCCGTCGTGCTCGGCGGCATGCTGGCCGGCGCGCTGCTCGCCGCCGTGCTGCTGGCCCTGACGATGGCGAACGCCGGCGGCGCCTGGGACAACGCCAAGAAGTACGTCGAGCACGGTCATCACGGCGGCAAGGGCTCGCCGGTGCACGAAGCGACCGTCGTCGGTGACACCGTCGGCGATCCGCTGAAGGACACCTCGGGACCCTCGATGAACATCCTGATCAACGTCATGGCGATCGTCAGCCTGACCATCGCCCCGCTGCTGGGCTGAACTCGATGTCGGGCACGCGCGTCGGTCACGTGAAGGGCGTCACATTCCCTCGCTGGCCGACGCGCTTCTCGTGCCTGACGGGATAAACGTACCCTAGCGGCGGCGGTACCCTGATGGCGTGTGCCGCGGATGGCGGCCGCCCCGGCGCCCAGCGCGCGTCAGTACCTCGACACGTCCTGGACCCTGCGTCGCGGTGAGGCCACCTCCGCCGGAGGTGGCCTGATGCCCAGTGTCGTCATCCCGTTCGTCGTCGGTCTGATCGGGCTCGGGATCGCCTATGCCCTGTACCGCGCCATGGTCGCGATGCCCCGCGGCGAGGCGGCGCTCACCGCGATCTCCGATCAGATCTACCTGGGCGCGATGACCTTCATGCGTCGCGAGCTCGTCTTGCTCGGCGTGTTCGGCGTCGTCGTCGCGGCGCTGCTGTGGGTGTCGCTCGGCTGGGCTTCGGCGCTGTCCTTCGTCCTGGGCGCGGGCGCGTCGGCCGTCGCCGGCTTCTTCGGCATGGTCTCGGCCACCAAGGCGAACGTGCGCACCACCACCGCCGCACACGAGCGTGGCGGCGCGGCGGCCCTCTCCACGGCGCTCTTCGGCGGCTCGGTCATGGGTCTCCTGGTTGCCTCGCTCGGCCTGGTCGGCCTCGGCTTCGTCTTCTTGCTGTTCGGCCTGAACGAGGCCGCGGCGGTCACCGTGCAGAGCTTCGGCGTCGGTGCCTCGGCCGTCGCACTGTTCTTCCGCGTCGGCGGTGGCATCTACACCAAGAGTGCCGACGTCGGCGCCGACCTGGTGGGCAAGATCGAGGCCGGCATCCCCGAGGACGACCCCCGCAACCCCGGCGTGATCGCCGACCTGGTGGGCGACAACGTCGGCGACGTGGCCGGCATGGGCGGCGACATCTTCGAGTCGAACGTCGGTTCGATCATCGCCACGATCGCCATCGCCGCCACCCTCGGCGCGGGCACGCTCGCCACCCTCGGCGATCGCTCCGCGCTGATGTTCCTGCCGCTCGCGCTCGCCTCGGTCGGGCTGCTGTGCTCCGTGGCGGGCATCCTGCTCGTGCGCTCGGCGGCGAAGCGCGCCCCGGCCGCCGCCCTGCGCACCGGCACCATCGGCGCCGCCGTGCTGTTCGTGCTGGCCGCGCTGCTCGTCGTCTCCTGGCTCGACGTGGCGATGGGCGTGTGGTGGTCGGTCCTGGCCGGCTCGCTCGGCGGCATCGTCATCGGCCTCACGACCGAGTGGTACACCGGCGGTATCCCCGTGAAGCACCTGGCCGAGTCGGGCAAGACCGGCGCCGCCACGGTGATCATCGCCGGCCTGGCGCTGGGCCTGCAGTCCGTGGTCGTGCCCGTGCTGACGATGGCGCTGATCATCCTCGTCGCCAGCCAGCTCGCCGGCCTCTACGGCGTCGGCATCGCGGCCGTCGGCATGCTCGGCACGGTCGGCATGACGATGGCGATCGACGGCTTCGGCCCCATCGCCGACAACGCCGGCGGGATCGCCGAGCTCGGCGGTCTGGGCGCCGAGACGCGCGCCGTGACCGACTCGCTCGACGAACTCGGCAACACCACGGCGGCCATCGGCAAGGGCTTCGCGATCGGCTCGGCGGCCCTGGCCGCGCTCACGATCATCGCCGCGTACATCCAGACGCTGCACGTGACGATCCCCGACTTCGCGCTCTCGCTCGGCGACCCCAACGTGCTGCTGGGCATGCTGATCGGCGGCACGATCCCGTTCCTGGTGGCGTCGCTGACGATGACGGCGGTGGGCGACGCGGCCTTCTCGATGATCGAGGAGATCCGCCGCCAGTTCCGCGAGATCCCTGGGCTCCTCACCGGGACGGGCAAGCCCGACACCGAGCGGTGCGTCGGCATCGCCACCGACGCGGCGCTGCGCAAGATGATCCTGCCGGGCGCCATCGCGGTGGTCGCCCCCGTGGTCGTCGGCTTCGTGTTCGGACCCATCGTCTTGGGCGGCATGCTGGGCGGCGCGCTGGTCGCGAGCGTCCTGTTGGCGCTCACCATGGCGAACGCGGGCGGAGCCTGGGACAACGCCAAGAAGTACGTCGAGAAGGGGAACCTGGGCGGCAAGGGCTCCGAGGTCCACGCCGCGACCGTCGTGGGCGACACGGTCGGCGATCCGCTGAAGGACACCTCCGGGCCGTCGCTCAACATCCTGATCAAGCTCATGGCCATCGTCAGCCTGACGATCGCCCCGTTGCTCGGTCGCGTGTTCTGAAGTCGCGCGCGGTTCAGACCGGTCCGGCGGCAGCGCCGCCGGGAGCACCGCCGAGCGCGTCGCCTGGCGGTGCTCCCGCCGCCGCGACGGCCGGCGCCGGCGCGGCCGGATCGTAGCGTCCGCGCTCGAAGCGGTAGAAGGCCGCCGGCACCACGAACAGCGTGAGGAACGTCGACGACACCACACCGCCCAGGATCACGAGGCCGAGCGGCTGGCGGAACTCGGTCCCCTCGCCGACGCCGGCGAGCAGCGGCACCGAGATGATCACGACCGTCAGCGCCGTCATCAGGATCGGCCGCAGGCGCAGCGATCCGGCGCGCACCAGGGCCTGTTTGAGCGTCTCGGTCCGCCCCATCTGGCTGACGACGACGTCGAGCAGCAAGATCGCGTTCTTCGTCACCAGGCCGATCAGGATCACCACGCCGAGCACGCTGATCACGTCGAGCGGCGAGTTGGTCAGGAAGAACAGCCAGAACGCACCGACGAGCGCGAGCGGCACGGGCAGCAGCAGGTAGAGCGGGTAGCGGAACGAGTTGAACTGGCTGGCGATCACCAGGTAGTTCAGCACGATCGCCAGCGCGAACGCGATCGGTCCGTAGAACACCAGATCGCCGAGCAGGTCGGGGCCCAGACCCGTGGTCACGCGCACGCGCTCGTCGACGACGCCCTCGGAGGCCAGCAGCTCCTCGATCGCCTGGCGCGTCTGGAACTGCCCCGGCGAGGCCGGTGACAGGTCGGCCGCGAGGCTCGCGACGTACGCTTGGTTGGCGCGCCGGATGGTGACGGGCGCCGCCTGCACCTCGAAGGTGCCGAGCTGACCGAGCGTCACGAAGGACTGCAGCGCGCTTGCGAAGATCGGGAGCGACAGCAGCGTCTGCTCGTCGCGCACGAGCGCCGGATCGACCTTCACCACGATCGGCGTCTCGTCGCCGGCGTCGCGCAGCGTGCCCGCCGAGACGCCGACGTTGTAAGCGCGCAGCGTGTTGGCGAGGTCGTTGGTGGTCAGGCCGGTGCCCGCCACGGCGGCCGCCGAGACGACGAACACGCGCTCCGAGACGCTCCCCTCCAGCGACGAGCGCACGTTCCGGAGCCAGGGGTGGTCCTCCATCAGCTCGCGAGCGGCGCGATCGCGCCGCTCGAGCAGCGCCAGGTCGGCGCTCTCCAGGACGATCTCGATGCCGGTGTCGACGGGCACGGCACCGCCGTCGTCGGAGCCGACCCGCAGGCGCGCCTCGGGGACGTCGGCGATGGCCGCGGCCAGGAGCGGCCGCAGGCGGTCGGCGACCTCGAACGAGCTCGCCCCGCGCCGCGCCAACGGCACGAGTTCGAGCTGGATGTCGGCGCGCTGGACGTTCGGGTTCCCGAACGTGCCGCCGGTGCCCACCGTGGTGATCACGCTCCCGACGTCCCGGTCGCCGCGCACGACGGCCTCGAGCCGCGCGGCCACGTCGTCGGTGCGGCCGAGCGGCGTGCCGGGCGGCATGTCGACCCGGATGGCCACCTGGCCGACGTCGACCTCTGAGACGAAGTTGAAGTTGATCGACGGGAAGATGACCCCGACGCTCGCCACCATCAGTGCGGCGGCGACCAGGACGGCGGTGCTGCGATCGAGCATCCAGCCCAGCGCGCGCGCGTAGCGCTCGCGTCCGGCGACGACGAGCGCGTCGGTCGCCTGGTGCAGCACGAGCAGCAGGCCGCCCACGAGGTTCCAGACGATGCGTAGGAGCGCTCGCACGACACCGGCGAGCGGCGGGAGCAGCAGCGCCACGGCGAGGCTGACCACGGTCCCGAGCGCGACGGCGACCCACCACGTGCCGGCGGCGTCCAGCGCGCGACCACCCAGCCACCCCTCGGCAGCGGCGAACGGCGCCGCCGTCCCGGCCACGAGCACGAGCGCCCACACGCGGCGTCGGCGCCACAGGGCCAGGCACCACAGCAGGTCGCGCGGCACCGCGCGCAGCGCGGCGGGGAACGCGCGCCACGAGGGCGGCATCGGGTTGGGCATGTAGGCCAGGCGGACCGTGAGGAAGAACATCGCCTCGAGGTACGAGACCCCGATCGTGGCGGCGAGCGAGAGCCCGAACTGGCTGAAGAACTGCCCGATCACGCCCGGCAGGAAGGCGATCGGCACGAACACCGCGAGCAGCGACAACGTCGACGTCAAGACCGCCGTCGCGACCTCGCCCGCCCCCTTCAGCACGCTCTCCTTGAGGCCGTACCCGAGCGCGCGGTAGCGGTCGATGTTCTCCGCGATGACGATCGAGTCGTCGACGACCAACCCGACGGCCACGGTGATCGCGAGCAGCGTGACGACGTTGAACGTGAACCCGAGCAACCCGAACACGATGACCGCACCCGTGATGGTGATCGGGATGGCGAGCACCACCGAGAACGTCGAGCCCAGGCGACCGACGAAGAGCAGCACGATGAAGGCGACGGCGAGCACGGCGAGCAGCGTCTCGCGCACGGTGTCGAACACCGAGTTGGCGATGAACACGGTGGTGTCGCCGATGATCACGGCCTCGAAGCCGTCGGGGAGTTCGATGCGCTCGAGCGCGGCGCGCACGGCGCGGCCGGTCGCCACCGAGTTGGCACCGGACGTCTTGCGGACCTCGAGCAGCACGGCTGGCTCGGTGTCGAGACGCACGAAGCGCGTGGCGTCGGCGACCGTGTCGCGCACGGTGGCCACGTCGCGTACGAGGACGCCGCGCGCGGGATCGACGAAGGCGTTCGCCACGTCGTCGCCCGTGCGCTGCTGTGCCCGCACCGACAGCAGCAGCCGTTCGGCGCCGAGTTCGAGCCCGCCCGCCGGGAGCGTCACCGACGACGCCCGGATGGCGCCGGCGACCTGCGCGGGGGTGAGGCCGAGCGCCTGCAGGCGGGCGGGATCGAGGAGCACCTGGAGTTCGCGCGACACCGGGCCGATGGTGGAGACCGCCGCCACGCCGAGCACCTGCTGGATGCGCGTCTCGATCTCGTCCGCTGCGACGCGTTGGACGTCTTGCAGGTCGACGCCGGGCGCCGAGAGCGCGATCGTCAGGATCGGTTGGTCGTTGGGGTCGAACTTCTGGATCACCGGCGCACCGGCGTCGTCCGGGAGCGTCGGCTGGATCTGGTCGACGCGCTGCTTGACGTCGATGGCGGCCTGGTCGACCGAGACGTCGAACTCGAACTGCGCGATCACCAGCGAGAAGCCCTCGCCCGAGATCGACGACACGTCGGTGACGCCGGAGAGCGTGGCGACGGCGTCCTCGAGCGGCTCGCTGATCTGGCTCGCGGTCTCGGCCGACCCGGCGCCGGGGTAGCTGGTGTTGATCGCCACGATGGGGAACTCGAACTCCGGCAGGAGATCGACGCCGAGGCGCGTGCCGGCGCTGAGGCCGAAGAACACCACCGCCACGAAGATGGCGATGGCGAAGACGAAGCGCTCGACGAAGAAGGCGATCAGGCGGTTCACGGTGCGGTGACGACCTCGATGACGCGCACGCGCGTGTTGTCGCGGACGTCGAGCGGTCTGGGCGCGACCACGCGGGCGCCGAGCGGGAGGGCGCCCTCTTCGACGGCGGTCACGACGGCCTGGTTGCCGCTCTCGCCGACGACGCGCACCTCGGTGCGGCGCGCGACGCTGCGCGCCTCGTCGGTGTCGACGCGGAACACGAAGGTGCGCCCGCCCTCGGCCGACAGGGCCGACGACGGCAGCAGCGCTCCGGACGCCACCAGGATCTCGTAGCGCATCTCGGCGACGGCGCCGCCCGGGAGCCGCGGCGCGGCCGGGTCGAGCGTGGCGATCACCGTCACGAGGCGCGATTGCTGCGCGGAGCGCTCCGTGCGCGTGACGGTCGCGCTCAGGCTCTGCCCGGCGTACTCGATGGAGATGCGCCCGGTCGCCTCGAGCGCCGCGACGTCTTCGGGCGGCACCGCGAAGCTCGCCAGCTGCGCGTCGAGCCCCAGCACCCGGGCCACCGGCGAGCCGGCGCCGACGAACTCGCCGGCCTCCACGAGCAGCTCGGCCACCTCGCCCACGAAGGGCGACCGGACGACCGCGTCGGCGACCGCGTCGCGGGCCTGCCTGAGCTGGATCTCGGCCTGGCGCACCTGGAGTTCGAGCAGTGCGAGCTCCTCCTGTTCGACGCGGCCCGCCCGGGCGAGCGCGTCGGCCGCCTGCAGCGCGGCGCTCTGCGCCTGGTCGCGCTGCGCGCGCAGCGCCTGCACGTCGGCCGCGGCGACCGCGCCGATGTCCAAGAGCGCCTCGGCCTCGTCGAGTTGACGCTGCGCGACGGACAGGTTGCCCTGGGCGGCCCGAACGCCGGCCTCGGCCTGCGCCACGCCGTCGGCGGCCTGGCTGCGGGCGCGCTGCAGGTTGATGCGTGCTTGGCCGAGGGCCAACTCGGCGTTCTCGACCTGGCGGTTCAGGGCGGCGGCGTCGAGGCGGACCAGCGCTTGGCCGGCCTGTACCACCTCGCCCTCACGAACGAGCAGTTCGTCCACGCGACCGCTGGCGCCGGAGGCGACGCGGCTCTCGCGCGACGGGCGCACGGTCACCGACGCCCGGCGGGTGGCGCGCAGCTCGCCCTCGGCCACCTCGACCACGCGCACGGCGCGCTCGGCCTCGGCGCCGGCGGTGGCAGCCGCAGCGGTGGTCGAGCCGTTCGCCGTGCTCGTCGGCGCCGCGCCGTCGTCCGAACCGCACGCCACGATCAGCGTCAGGGCGAGGGCGAGCACGACCAGCAGTCGGGGCGTCCTCGCCGCCACCGGGCGCAGCGGCCCGCCACGTCGGCCGGCCTCAGAAGCCATGCCACCCCTCCAGCGGTACCAGCGTCGCGGACTGCAGTTCCAGGGCCGCGGCCAGCAACGCGTGCTCGGCCTGCATGGCGCGCAACTCGGCCTGCAGGGTCTGCAGCTCGACCTGCTCGAAGGCCAGCTCGCTGATCAGGCCGGCGGCCAGGCGCCGGCGCTCGACGTCTTCACGCTCGCGTGCTTGCGAGAGCGCACCCTGGGCGATGCGATCGCCTTCGAGGGCGCTCGCGAGGGTGTTGGCGCGCGAGCGCAGCAGCAGCGTCACACCGCGCCGCGCCTCATCGGCCCCGGCCGCGGCCTGCGCGCGCTGGAGCTCGGCCTGATCGATCTGGCTGCGCGAGGCGAAGCTCGGGTCGAGGAGTTCGACCTGCAGCTCGGCCAGCGCCAGCCCGTGGCGGACCTGCATCACCGTGGGCGTTCCGACGGCGGCGGCTTCGAGCGCCGCGTCGTCGGGCACCGCGAGCGCCACGAGGCGCTCGCGGGCGATCGTTTCGCTCGCGTCGAGCATGACGCCGGTGATCCCCACCAGGTTGCGCGTGGCGAGCGCCAGGCCGTCGCGAGCGGCGTTCGCGCCGCGCTCGGCCTCGCGCAGGTCGGTCTCGGCGGCCTGGACCTCCAGCGCCGTCGCGCTCCCGCGCTCGAGCCGCAAGCGGGCGACCTCGACGCCGCGTTGGGCGAGCGCGCGGCCGGCCTCGGCGATGCGCACCTGCAGTTCGGCTTCACGCACCTGGGCGTAGGCGGCGGCGACGTCGACGTAGGCCTCGAAGAGGGCCTCAGTGGCCTGCGCGGTCGCGAGGTCGGCGCGCTGCCGCGCCTGCACCCGCTCCGGCCGCAGGGCCAGCGGGTCGGCCTCGGTGCGCTCGATGGCGCGCTCCGCGTCGGCGCGTTCGAGCGCCGCCGTCACGACCCCGACGGCCTGATCGGCGCGTGCGAGGAAGGCCTCGAGCGGTTGGGCCGTGGCGAGGCCGAGGGCCGCGACGAGCAACGGCGCCAGCAGGCGCCGGGCGGTGAGGACGTGCGTCACGGGAGGACCTCCGAGAGTGGGATGGCATAGGCCACGTACGTGTCGAGCACCGCGCCGAGGGCGTCGACGCGGGCCGCCCACCAGCCGAGTTCGGCCTGGGCGAGGGAGAGATGGGCCTGGTCGCGCTCGAGGGCGCCGATGAGTCCGGCGTCGAACCGCACCGCGGCCGCGGCGGCCTCCTCGATCGCCAGGCTGCGTTCGAGCTCCGCCTGGAGCACGGCGGCGCGGGCATCGGCCACCGCGTCGGCGTCGGCGCGGCGTTGCAGCGCCGCGCGGTCGTGAGCGGCCTCGAGCGCCGCGACCGCCGCGTCGACCTGGCGGCGGCTCGCGTCGCGCTCGAGCGAGACCTGGGGTGAGATGGTCCAGCTGACGCCGACCGTCAGGCTCCCCCGGACGCTCGGCGTCAGCCCGTCGAGCGCGTCCCCGCCCACACCGATCCCGCCGGCCCCCGCTGCCTGGCCGCCACCGCCTGTCGCGTACGTCAGCGAGGGTTGCCAGGAGCGGCTCTCGAGGCCGACGGTGACGCTGGCACCTTCGTCGCCCAACCAGGTGTAGCCGGCCTGCACGGTGGGCAGGAGCGCTCGCCCCTGGTTGCGTGCACCGACGTCGGCGAGGGCCAGGTCGAGCGCTGCGCGCACGAGGTCCGGCGGTGCGCCGAGGACGGGCGCGAGTTCGGGGAGGTCGCCGATGCGCGCGGCGCCGACGAGTTGGCGCAGCGCCGCGTCGGCCGCCGCCAGTTGGCGCTGCGAGCGCGCCAGCGCGCGCTCGGCGTCGGCGAGTCGGAGTTCGGCCCGGCGCAGGTCGAGGTCGCTGGCCGCCCCGGAGGCGTGACGCGTGCGCGTCGCCGCCAGCGACCGGTCGGTGAGGTCGAGGGCGTCGGCCGCCAGGGCGACGCCGCGTTCGGCGAGCAGGACGCCGGCGGCCGCGCGGACGGCCTGCGCCTCGAGCGCGGCGCGCGTCTCGCGCACGACGAGTTCGGCACGCTCCAGGTCGAGCAGGCGCTGGTCGAGGAGGTCGCGCAGTTCGCCGGCAACGAGCGGGCGCAGCACGGCGGTGAGGGTCGCGCGGTCGGTCGCGTCGTCGATCGCGAACAGGTCGTCGAACGGCGGCGGGAGCGGGTCGCTGGCTTCCTCGACGAGCAGGCGCTGCGACTCGAGGTCGATCCGGAACGACACCGGCGAGCGCACGGCGTCGGCGCGCAGCGCAGCGGCGTCGGCCGCCGCGTCGGCGGCGCGCAGCCCAGGGTGCTGGTCGACGGCGGCGAGGAGCGCCATGAGCCCGACGACACCGCCGTCGATCGGTGCGTCACCGGCGTACGAGGGCTGCCAGGCCGCCACGCCGAGGGCGCACAGGAGCACCATCGCTGCCGCCCTGCGCGTGGGCGCCGCGGCGGGGACGCCGCACGCGACCAGCGCCGCAGGCCGGCTCACGGCCGCCCGCCGAGCAGCGACTCGAACACGTGCAGCACGGTGCGCAGTTGGTCGGTGTCGATGCGTTCGAGGTCGGCGCGTTCGGCCTCGTGCCAGGCGCGGCGCAGGCCGGCGAGCGCCTCGTGACCGCTGGGCGTGAGGCTCAGGTGGATGCGGCGTCGGTCGCCCGCGTCCTGTTCGCGCGCCAGCCAGCCCTTCTCCATCAACTCGTTCACCATCGCGGTCACCGCAGGCGGCACCGCCTCGAGCACCTCGGCGATCTGCTTGGGCCGGTCGATGCCGCGCTCGACGAGCTCCATCAGCAGCACGCGGGTGGGACGCACCCCGAGCGGCTCGTAGACCTGCATGGCACGCTGGCGCAGCGACCACATGAGCGGCAGCGACAACGCGCTCAGACGCGTGATGATCGCGTGGCGCTCAAGCTCGTCGGCGCTGGCGGGCTGGGTGGTGGTGGGGGCGTGGGCCATCGACCCCCCATCATGCTTCACGTTCGTGAACGATGACTGAGCATGGGGCACGGTGTCGGCCCCGTCGCGCCGCGGTGCTACGCTTGAGCGAACCCCGCCGTGCAGGAGGACCTCGTATGCCCATCCACCCAGGCGCTGGGCGCCGCGCTCCCGCGAGCGTGCTCGTCGACGTATCCGCACTGCTCGCCGCCTACGACGACGGCCCCGACCCGAGCGACCCGGCGCAGCGCGTCGCGTTCGGGACCTCCGGTCACCGGGGCTCGTCGTTGCGCCGCTCGTTCAACGACGCCCACGTCGCAGCCATCAGTCGAGCCGTGATCGAGTACCGAGCTGCGCAGGGCGTGCACGGTCCGCTGGTCCTCGGCGCCGACACGCATGCGCTCTCGGCCCCGGCGCTGCGAACCGCGCTCGAGGTCCTCGTCGCCGGAGACGTGACGGTCGTGGTCGAAGACGATCTCTCGCCGGTGCCGACGCCGGTGGTGTCGCACGCGATCCTGCGCCGCAACGGCGGCCGAGCCGGGCTGCGTCGCAGCGCTCCTCCGGCCACGGGGTGGAGCGACGGCATCGTCATCACGCCGTCGCACAACCCGCCCGACGACGGTGGCTTCAAGTACAACCCACCGCACGGTGGCCCGGCCGACACCGACGCCACGAGCTGGATCGAACGCCGCGCCAACGAGCTCCTGGTCGACGTGTCGCGGATACCGCGAACCCCGTTCGACCGGGCGCTCGCCGCGGTGCACGTCCAGCGCGCCGACCTCCACGGCGACTACGTCGCCGAGCTGGGCGAGGTGCTCGACATGGATGCCATCCGTGGCGCCGGCCTGCGCCTCGGCGTCGACCCGATGGGCGGCGCCGGGCTGCCGACCTGGCAGCGCATCGTCGAGCGTTACGGCCTCGATCTCACCATCACCAACGACGAACTCGACCCGCGCTTCGCCTTCATGCCCCTGGATCACGACGGCGTGATCCGCATGGACTGCAGTTCGCCCTACGCCATGGCCGGCCTGCTCGAGCTGGCAGGACGCTTCGACGTGGCCTTCGGCAACGACCCCGACGCCGATCGCCACGGGGTCGTCACGCCGGCCGGCCTGCTGCCGCCCAACGCCTACCTGACGGTGGCGATCGACTACCTCTACACCCATCGGCCGGGCTGGCGCGAGGACGCCGCGATCGGCAAGACCCTGGTGTCGTCGGGGCTGATCGACCGGGTGGCGGCGCGTCTCGGGAGGCGCGTGCACGAAGTGCCGGTCGGCTTCAAGTGGTTCGTGCCGGGCCTCCTCGACGGCAGCCTGGCCTTCGGCGGTGAGGAGAGCGCCGGCGCCACCTGCCTGCGCCGCGATGGCGAGCTGTGGAGCACCGACAAGGACGGCATCGCGATCGACCTGCTGGCGGCCGAGATCACGGCCGTGACGCTCGCGGACCCGGCGCAGCGCTACGCCGGTCTGGAAGAGGCCCTGGGGCGCTCGTACGCCACGCGCGTCGACACCCCGGCCACGCCGGCCGCCAAGGCCGCGCTGAAGGCGCTCGGTCCTGCGGACGTGCGCGCCGACACGCTGGCCGGCGAGCGCATCGAGGCCGTGATGACCACCGCCCCTGGCAACGGCGCGGCCATCGGCGGGTTGAAGGTGGTGACGGCGAACGGTTGGTTCGCCGCGCGCCCCTCCGGAACGGAGGACGTGTCGAAGCTCTACGCCGAGAGCTTCGTCTCGAGCGACCACCTCGCGCGGCTCGTCGAGGAGGCGGCGGCTCTGATCGCCTCGGTCACCAGCTGACGGCTGAACGGTGTCGTCCGCTGACGCTTCGGCGACGTCGGCTGCAGCCTCGGCAGGCGCGCTTGCCGACCCGTCAGCGAGCGGGCACGCTCAGGATCGGGACGGGCGAGGAGCGCAGCAGGGCATCGGCCCGAGAGCCCAGGATCAGGCCCGCCACGCGCCCCTGACGACGCAGCCCGACCACGATCGCGTCGGCGCCGACGTCCTGGGCGATCGCGGGGAGCACGTCGATGGGGTTGCCTGCGCGCACGGCGAGGCGCTCCGTCCGCCCAGCCGAGAGCGTCTCGAGTCGGGCGGTGGCCGCCGACGCGTCGGTTTCGCGTCCGTCGGTCACGTGGGCGAGCACGAGCTTCAGGTTGCCGCGGCGCGCCAACTCGGTGGCGAAGCTCCAGGCCGCGAGCGACGCTTCGCCGAAGTCGCTCGCCACCAGCAGGCGCTTGACCGACGACACCGTGCAGGTGTCGCGGACGGTGAGCACGGGCCGCGTGGTGCGGCGCACCAGCCGGCCGGCGATGCCCCCCAGGAAGACGTCGTCGAGCGGGCTCTGGCCGTGCGCGCCCATCACCACGAGGTCGTGTTCGGCTGTGAGGCGCAAGATCTCGCGGAGCGGATCGCCTGCGACCAGCTCGGGCGTGCCATGGTTACCCGCCATCGAGGCGAGGCGTTCGCGCAGGCGGGCCTCGTCGGCGCTGCGCTCCTCGTCGAGCTTGCGCTGCAGGGCGGGCTCGAGCGAATCGAGGTACGAGCGTACGTAGGGTGCGCCGCCTTGGTCGGTGAAGCGCTGCTGCACGTGCACGACGCGCAACTCGGCCGCGAGGCGCTCGCACAGGTCGAGCGCCAACACGCGCGCCAACTCGGCGGTACGCGAGAAGTCGGTGGGGTGCAGGATGCGCATGGGCTCGCTCCTCCGCTGCGGGCGGGCGGACGGTCACCCGCTGCCGCGTGACGATCGCTGTGGCTGCATGCTACCAGCCGCGCACGACGCGAACCCGGCCACGACCCCGTGCGGCGACGACTCGGCGGCGCCGCTCCGGACCACAAGGGGGCCGGCCACCGTGAGCGGGCTGCCGGGGGTGGTCACGGTGACCGGCGTCGGGCGTCGACATCAGGCGCAGGGCGCCCGGCGGGCGACCGACGCTTCCATGAGACAACGACGAGCGCCGCGTCCCGTCCGTCGATCTCCCACAGTGGCCGTCGGACCGAATACGGCACGCCGTCGGGTCATCCGTCCTACGCTGGTGGTGAGACCGTCGCGGTCGAGGCGTGCGCTCGTCCGGCACGCGACGGCGCGGGAGGTGCCGCATGTACCAACGCATCCTGATGCCCACCGACGGTAGCGCGTGCGCGACGCACGCCATCCACGAGGCCCTTGCGCTCGCCAAGCAGCTCGGCAGCGAGGTCACGTTCCTCTACGCCCTGGAGAACCCGCTGACCACCGGTACCGCGACGCCGGAGTCGCTGCCGTACTCGGCCCAGCTGTGGGAGGACCTCAAGCAGACCGCCGACGAGGCGTTGCGCGACGCCGTGGCCGCGGCGGAGGCCGCAGGCGTCGTCGCCACGGCGAAGCGCGTCGACAACCAGGCCCCGGTCGCAGCGATCCTCGCGGCCGCCGAGGACCACGACCTCGTGGTCATGGGGACGCACGGCCGGCGCGGCTTCAACCGCTGGATGTTCGGGTCCGTCGCCGAGGGTGCGCTGCGGCGCGCCACGAAGCCCTTCTTGCTCATCCGCATGGACGAGGCCGAGGGCTGATCCGGGGGCGCGGCGGTGCAGAGCGATCGCGTCCGGCCTGCGCCGTGCACGGCTCGGTGTGCCCGGAGGCCGTAGCATGACTCGTATGCGCGCACCACCGCTCGGCTCAGCTACGAACGCTCCTTCGCTCGCGCCGTCGCGCCGGGCCGGGGTCGGCGAGGCCGCGCGCCGCACGCACGAGCTGGAGACGCTCCACCGGTTGGCACGGCGTGTCGCCAGCGAGGGCGAGCCCCGGCTCCTGCTCGAGCGCGCCCTCGACACGCTCGTCGCGATGGGATGGTTCACCTGCGGCGAGGCGCTGCTCGCCGACGACGCGCGCTTGGTGACCGTCGCCGTGGGGCGCTGCGATGCCGAACACTGCGACGCCTGCCCGCTGCGCGACGGCCTCGAGGCGGGCGCGCGCGAGGCGCTGCACAGCGGGGCGGTGACGCACCGCGGGCGCTGGCACCTGGTCCCGATCGGCAGCGACGCGCTGTTCGCACTGGCCGACGCGGACGACGTCTCGGACTCCTTCCTCGCAGCCGTCGTCGAGCTCGTGGACGCTGCCCTGAAGCGCACCCACCTGCATGCGCGTCTGGCCGAGAAGGAGCAGCAACGCTCGCGGCTCCTGCAGGCGGTGCTCAGCGCCCAGGAGGAGGAGCGGGGCCGTATCTCACGTGACCTGCACGACCAGATCGGCCAGTCGCTCACGGCGCTCTTGCTCGGGCTCGACCGCAACCTCGACACGCCCGACCCCGAGGACCTCGCCAAGCTCAAGGAGATCGCCTCGATCACGCTGGCCGACGTTCGCCGCATCGCGCTCGACCTGCGCCCCTCGGTGCTCGACGAGCTCGGCCTGGAGGCCGC
>SLSM01000061.1 GCA_007130445.1 Trueperaceae bacterium
AGCCTGGGCGGCCGGCGTGACCTACAAGCGCAGCCAGGAAGCCCGCAAGGTCGAGGCCGGCGGCGCCGACTTCTACGACCGCATCTACGCCGCCGACCGACCCGAGATCTTCCTCAAGGCCACACGCACACGCACCGTCGGGCCCGGTGGAGACGTCGGGATCCGCAGCGACTCACGCTGGAACGTGCCCGAGCCTGAACTCGCCCTCGTGCTGAACCACAGCCTCGACATCGTCGGCTTCACCATCGGCAACGACATGTCGTCGCGCGACATCGAAGGGGCGAACCCGCTCTACCTTCCGCAAGCGAAGGTCTACGACCGCTGCCTCGGCTTGGGGCCCTACATCGTCACCGCCGACGACGTCCCCGACCCGCTGCACCTCGAGATCAGCCTGCGCATCGAGCGCGCCGGCAACGTCGCGTTCGAGGGCAGCACGTCCACCGCTCGGTTGAACCGAAGCCTCGCGGAGCTGTGCGCGTACCTGGGACGCTGCAACAGCTACCCGGCCGGCGCGATCCTGCTGACCGGCACGGGCGTCGTCCCACCAGACGAGTTCACGCTCGCCCCGAACGACGTGGTCGTCATCCGCATCGAAGGCGTCGGCGAACTCACCAACACCGTCACGACCGTGCCGGCGTGAGGGTCTAGCCCGGTCGGCTGGGTCGCCCAGGTCGCTGGGTCGCTCGGGTCACTGGGTCGCCCGCGGCTGGTGGCTCCGTAGGTGGGCGGCGAGATCGACGGCGGTCTTCAGCATCACGAAGAGCGCGAGCCCGACCACGGGCTCGCCGAGCAGCATCGTCAGCCCGCCACCGATGATCAAGGTCATGTGCAGCACCACCACCCGGCCGTACGGTCGCGTCATGAGCTCCTTCGGTGGGCGGTCGAGATCCTCGCCGCGCTGCAGCACGTTGCCGATGAACGACACGGCGTGGCTGACCAGCAAGCCCATCCCCGTGAGCAGCAACGCGCCGCGCAGCATGGCGGCGGCGATGCCGAGGCCGCCGAAGAAGAACCACAGGGGGCCGGCCATGGGCGAGAACGCCGCGTCCGCCGCGCCGGCGCCCCCGAACAGCACCACCACGAAGAGTCCGTGCACGGTCCAGAACGCACCGTAGTGCAGCACGAAGAAGCCGGCGACGAACAGCCGCTCGAAGCCCGCGGCCACGCCCGTGGCGTCGCCGTCCCGCCCGCGCGTGAGCAGGATCTTCAGCAACGCGAACAGGCCGATCACGCCGTTCTCGAACCAGTACAGCAGCATCAGGTCGAGCGTCGACCAGCCGAGGAACAGCACCCCCGCGAGCGGCACCATGTTCACGCCCAGCAGCGACCCGATCGCCCACGGGGTGGACACGGCGGTGCCTTCGTTGGTCGCCGTGATGCTCGATGCAACCGGGCGGCGTCCCGCGCGACCGCGCCCTCCGGCGCACGGCTCATCGCCCATCAGCACACCCGCCAGTTCCCCGAGGCCAAGACCACCAACTACCCCACCCTCATGCGCCTCGCCCCCGCCATGCGCGCCGCAAGCGCCATCGACGTCGTCAACCACGGCGGCGTGCACGCCGCCGAATGCGCACGCTCCGCATTCGCCATCGTCCAGGACGGCACGCTCGTCATGCGCCGCGAGGGCGTGCTGGCCAGTGTGAGCATGGCCCAGGTGGTCGCCGTCGCGCGCGAGCGCATGCCGGTCGAGGAGCGCGCCATCACCCTCGAGGAGCTCCACGCCGCCGACGAGGTGCTCACCTCCGGCGCCGCACGCGGCCTCGTCCCGATCGTGGCCTTCGATGATCGCCTGGTCGGCGACGGGACCGTGGGGCCGCACGCGCGAGTGCTCTTCGCGGCGTTCGCGGCGCACGTGGACCGGTACGAGACGGCGCTGCGGGGTGGGGCGGCGACGGGGGTCTGACGACGGCGATGCGTCCACATGGCCCACAGAGAGATCGAACCCGGGATTCAGAGCTCCGCGTCAGCCGAGAGGCCCCACCCGGAGCGGATCGACGACGTCGAGGAACGCGAAACGATGGAAGTCGCGGTCTCGCGTGACGATGCGGCCGACCCCGTGCTCGCGCATGAGGACGGCCGTGTGGAGGTCGTGCAGGAGGTTGCCGCGCGCCTCGGGGACGTCGGCGAGCGACGCGGCGAGGACCTCCGCATGACGCGCCGTAGGGGTCAGCAGGCGCGCGCTCGGGGAGCGCAGCAGGGCCTCCAGGAACGCGTGCGCCTCGGACACCGACCACGGTCGCGGGTAAACGCGTGGGTGGGTGGCCACGCGCAGGAACTCGTAGGCGATGCCCCAGGTGAGGAACCACGGGATGGGACCGGACCGCAGCCCCTCGAGCAGGCGCCGGCACGGCGCGTGGAACTCGCTGCTCTCGTCCGCGCCGTACAGCAGGACGTTGGCGTCGACGACGACCATGGCGTTCAGTCCCGGTCGAGGAGCGCGTACAACGCGTCGCGGTCGGCGACGTCGACGCGGGCGCCGCCCCCGTTCCAGCGCGGCAGTGCGGGCAGCGGCTCCTGCATTGCCATCGGCTCGTCCAGGATGCGGCGGAGGCCCGCCTCGACAAGCTCGGACATCGTGACGCCGCGCTTCGCAGCCTCCTCGCGCAGGCGCCGAGCGACGGTGTCGTCGATGACCAGCGTGGTCTTCATATGGTTCACCATACGACACATATGGATGTACGGCAAGCAGCCGGGATCGACTCACGGTGGGCGCGCGTCGTCTCCATGACGGCAGGGTACGCGGGCCGAGGTTCGTACCGGTCGTCCATGACGGCTGGTGCCCAGTCGGGCCCGGCAACCGATGCGGCCGCCGGTTGCACTCGCCTCGTGGACACCCACCGGACGTCGGACGCGACGCTGCGGCCGGTCGAGGACGAGTCGCCGCAGCACGCGCTCACCTCGAGCTGGCCACGGAGGGCCTCGAGCTAGGCGCGCATCGTGCGGCGGCAGAGATGAAGGGGCGCTTCGGCGCCTCGCGGATGACGCTCCGCGAGCCCTACGGCAACGACCACGTCTGCATGTCGACGACGTGCCCGAACCCCATCCGTTCGTACAGCGGTCGGCCCACTGCCGACGACTGCAAGAACGCGACGTCGCAGCCGTGCTCGTGGCCGCCTTGGAGCGCGTGCCAGGTCATCGCCTCGCCGATCCCGCGGCGGCGGTGGCCATCGAGCGTGGCCACGTTGAAGAAGGACCACACCATCGATGGCGTAGCTCCAAGCCGTGGCGACCGGCGCGCCATCGACGAAGCCGAGGTGCAGTGCGGAGCCGGGCAGTTCGAGCAGCCACGGCTCGTCGAGAGCGGCGATCACCTCGCGCTCGAGCCCGAACACCTCGGCGCAGACGTCGTTGAACCGTAGGAGTGTCGCGGCGTCGTCCACCCGCCGGACCTGCAGGTCCGGCACCATCGCCACCCTGGAGACGAGCGGCTCGAGCAGCAGGCAGGGGATGCGGTGGCCGGCAACGAGGCCCGCGCCCGTCGCAGCATCGGCGATCGCGTCGGCGGTGTCGTCCCACGCGCAGACTTCGCCGGCGATGCCGCAGCGGGTGTAGAAGTCGCGCACCCGCTGCATGGCGCCGGCGGCATCACGAGGCGGCCGCACCACGATGGTGGGGTTGAACGCGGGCACGGGCATGCCGGTCGCGATGGAGATCACGTTGTCGTGTTCCTCGATCGCACCGCGCTCCGAGAGGCGGGCGACCCTACGGAACGCCTCGATGAAGCTCGCGAGCCCCCGATCGGCCGGCTGGGCGTCCGCCGCCGGCGCCCTCACGGGGAGCGCCTCATGGGGCGGCGACCGCCCTCGGCACCGCTGCGAACCCGAACGTGACGAAGAGGACGACCACTGAGCCCACCACCTGCTGCAGCCGTAGCTGCGTCCCGAACTGACACACCCGCCCTACCGCAGCGACAACTCCATGAACCGCCAATGGGACCACAACTACTTCGCCACCTCGGCGCCCTCGTAGGCGTCGCGATCGACGAAGCCGGCCGCCCACGTGTGGCGTACAGGACTCCTCTCGGGCGCGAGTGGACCACGCACCAAAGCCAGATCGACCGTTCTCGTCGATGATCGGCGAAGGCTAGCACGGACGTCGACGCATACTCAACCGCCGATGGGCGCCGAACTCGCATGGTGATGCTGACGCAGCTCATCAAACCCCGCACCACCGTTCAACGGAGGCGGCATGCACCTATACGTCGAGATGATGACGGCTGCTCGCGTCCACCGGGATCGACGCAGGCGCACCCGGTGCGTGCCTAGAACGCCGAGGCCCGCTGGCTGACGGGGCCGCATACTGCGGCGATGACCCGAGGCCACGCCCGCGAAGAACGCCATCGGCGGGCGCCGTGTCCGGCATCCGGTGAGCCGGATTCTGGTAGCATGGCGGACATGATCGTCGTCAAGCTCGGCAAGAAGGGCCAGATCTCCATCCCCAAGGCGGTGCTCGACGCGCTGCACCTCGAGGGGGAGCAGTGGTTGATCGTCGAGACGACGGACGATGGCGCCATCGTGCTGCGGCCGGCCGGCGTCGCTCCGATCGAGCTGTACGACGACGCGCGCATCGCGGCGTTCCTCGCCGAGGACGAGCTCACACCCGACCTCGCGGTGCGGCTCGATGCGGCCATCGGCGCGCTTCGACGCGACTGACGACGGATGCGCCTCTTCCTGGACGCCAACGTGCTCTTCAGCGCGGCCGTCAGCCCCGCTGGCGCGGCGGCCGGCCTGATCGCGCTCACCGCAGGCGGCGCGTGCGAGCTGGTGACCTCCACGCTCGCGGTCACCGAAGCCACGCGCAACCTGAGCGCCAAGGCGCCGGCCGCGATGGACCGCTGGGGTCTCGTGGTTGCGGTGGTGGGCATCGTCCCGGAGGCCGATCCGCGCTTGCTGGAGCGCATCGACGTCACACTCGCAGCCAAGGATCGCCCGATCCTCGCGGCGGCCCTCGGGTGTCGAGCGACGGTGTTGGTGACGGGCGACCGCCGACACTTCGGGTTGCTGTTCGGGCGCGCGATCGGTGGCACCGTGGTCTTGCCGCCACGGGAGGCGTTGGAGTGGTTGCTCGACGGGCTTCGTGCGTAGAGGACCCGATGTCGGTCCGCGGTGCAGCGGTGGCCGCCGTCCGTGCGGCCGATCGTTGCGTTCCTCGGCCCTGGGCTCTGCGCTACGCACCACAGCCCAACGGAAACTGCGTGGACCGGTAGGTCGAGACGGTGAACGGGAAGCCGAGCTGGCTCGCGCTGCCAGAGCCCGAGCGGCAGCAGTGCATGGCGAAGATCGCCGAGGCGGCCCGAGGACTCGGACCACTCGGAGCCGAACTGCTGGGCGCGTGGATCAACGATGCGGACACCGATCACGCGCTCGGCACGACCTACGGCACCGCCTTGAGGTTCCCGAACGAGGAGGCCGTCCACGCGTTCGCGGCGATCGTGCGCGAGTCCGCGTGGTATGACCTCTTCGAACACACCAACGGCTCCGGCGAGATCGACACCTTCGCGAACGTCATGGAGCACGCGCTGTCGCTGTGATGCGGCGATAGGAGAGGTCCCACATGGACATCGACCCTGCACGTGTCCACGCGCTGGTCGAGGCCTACACGGCTGCCTGGAACTCGGGTTCACCCGACGCCGTCGCCTCGTTCTTCGCCCCGGACGGGCAGATCGTGATCAACCGCGGGAAGCCATGGATCGGCCGCGAGGGCGTCGCGGCCATGGCCGCCGGCTTCTTCGCCGACGTCCCGGACCT
>SLSM01000067.1 GCA_007130445.1 Trueperaceae bacterium
CTGATCGCCGCCGTCATCCGCGACGAGACCGCCACCTTCCAGGCGCTGCAGGCCGGCGAGATCGACGTGGCCGTGCGGCCCGTCCCCGCCGGCGCCGTGGAGCGCTTCGAGGCGGCACCCGACATCGACGTGCAGCAGGGTGCCGGCTTCCCCTCCACCATCCTGATCATGGACGTGACGCAGCCCGGCCTCGACGACGCGAGCGTCCGTCGCGTGATCGCCGAGAGCATCGACTACGCGCGGCTGGTCGACGTGCTGCTGCTGGGCTACGGCACCCTCGGCACGCCGGGCTTCCTGCATCCGGCGAACCCGTTCGCCAACCCGGCGACGGCCGAGTACGCGCGCATCACGCCCGAGCAGGTCGCCGAACGACTGGCCGAGGCCGGCTACACGCGCGGCGCCGACGGCGTCTACGCCAACGCCGACGGCGCCCGGCTCGACTTCGAGTTCCTCGCGCCGGCCAACAACCCGACGCGGTTGCGGGCGGCGGAGCTGATCGCCCTCGACCTCAACGCCAGCGGCATCCGCGTGACGGTGCGCAGCATCGAGAACGAGGCCCTGGTGCAACGCGCCTGGCCCGACTTCGACGTGTCGCAGGGCCGCAACTACCAGATGTCGATGTTCGGCTGGAGCGCTCCGGTGAACGCCCAGGCGAACCTGCGTGGGCTGCTGCACTCGGATCCGAGCCGGGGCACGCTGAACCTGAGCGGCTACGCCGACCCCGAGGTCGACCGCTTGACCGACGAGGCGCTCGTCACCACCGACGTCGACGCGCGACGTGAGCTGCTGTTCGACGTCCAGGAGCGGTTGGCGGCGGACCTGCCGCTGATCACGCTCTTCTACCAGGACGGCATCTACGCCTACCGTCCCGCCGCGTACGACGGTTGGACCTACATGGCGGGGCAGGGCATCATCCACAAGGGCTCGTTCCTGCGCCGCTGAGCGCCGCCGTAGACTCGGGGGGCCCGCGACGCGGGCCCCCCGAACCACGCTCGAGAGGGGACACGGCGTGCACTGGTACCTCGGCCGCTTCGGGCAGTACGCCCTCGTGCTGCTCGCGGCGTTGAGCCTCAACTTCCTGCTCCCGCGCGCCATGCCGGGCAGCCCGCTGCGCTTCCTCGCCGGCGAGGACGTCGGCATGCTGGCGCCGGCGCAGGTCGCCGAGATCCGCGCCCGCTACGGCCTCGACCAGGGCCTGGGCGTCCAGTACCTGACGTACGTGCGCAACATGGCGACGGGGCAGTGGGGCTTCTCGTACCAGCTCGGCAAGCCGGTGGCGGACGCGATCAGGGACCGCCTGCCGTGGACGCTCCTGCTCGTCGGCAGCAGCCTCCTGATCGCGACGATCTTCGGCATCCTCGTCGGCGCGCTGGCGGCCTGGCGCCGAGGACGTGGGCTCGACACCGCGTCGCTGACCGGCGCGATCGTCGTCGACTCGCTTCCCACGTTCTGGCTCGGGATGATCCTGGTGGCCGTGTTCGCCGTCGAACTCCGCTGGCTCCCGATCTACGGCGCGATGACGTCGTGGGGACCCCGCACAGGACTGCCGTACGTCCTCGACGTCTTGCGCCATCTCGTGTTGCCGGCCACGACGCTCACGCTCGCGTCGCTGTCCGGGACCTTCCTCGTCATGCGCTACGCCATGCTCGACACGCTCGGCCAGGACTACGTCCGCACCGCTCGCGCCAAGGGCCTGCGCGAACGTCGGGTGCTCGTCAAGCACGCCGTGCGCAACGCGATGTTGCCCGTGTCCACGGTCGTGTTCCTCAACCTCGGATACCTCGTGGGCGGCGCGACCGTGGTCGAGACCGTCTTCTCGTACCCGGGCGTCGGGACGCTCCTCTACCAGGCCGTCCTGAACCGCGACTACCCGGTGCTGCAGGGCGCATTCTTCATCCTCACGGTGTCGGTCATCCTCGCGAACGTCATCGCCGACCTCGTGTACCCGATCCTCGATCCGCGGGTCCGAGGGAGCGGCGCGTGAGCGCACCCGGCGTCGTGATCCCCAGCACGGCCGCGGGCACTCGGCTCCCGCGCAGGAGGGGCGGCACCCTGGTCTCGGTGTGCTTCGGGACGCCCTCGGCTGTCGTCGGCACCGTCTTGCTGGCGTCGATCGTGTTCGTCGCGCTGTTCGGCACGGTCATCGCACCCTACGACCCGCGCGAGGTGGTCGCGCGGCCGTACCTCGCGCCGAGCGCCGCGCACTGGCTCGGCACCAACGACATCGGCCAGGACATCTTCTCCGAGGTGCTCTGGGGCACGCGCGTGTCGCTGCTGATCGGGCTCATCGCCGCCACCGCCGCGATCCTGGTCGGCACGCTCGTCGGTGTCGTCGCCAGCCTGGCCGGCGGGTGGGCCGACCAGGTGCTGATGCGCTTCACCGACGTCGTGCTCACACTCCCCTTCCTGCCGCTCGCCATCGTGCTGGCGGCGTTCCTGGGACCGAGCTTCTGGAACACCGCGCTCGTCATCGCGCTCGTGATCTGGGCGCGGCCCGCGCGCGTCGTTCGCAGCCAGGGCCTCTCGATCTGTAGCCGCACCTACGTCGAGGCCGCCCATGCCCTCGGTGGCGGCTTCGTGCACGTGCTGCGCCACCACGTGGTTCCCGGCGTGATCCCGCTCGCCCTGTCGCAGTTCATCCTCGCCACCTCCGGCGCCATCCTCACCGAGGCGAGCCTCGCCTTCCTCGGTCTCGGCGACCCGATCCAGAAGTCGTGGGGGACGATTCTCTACTACGCACAGGCGCGCGGCGCCTTCCTCAACGGCACCTGGCCGTGGTGGGTCCTCCCCCCAGGCCTGCTGATCTCCGCCACCGTCCTGGGCTTCGCGCTCGTAGGCCGCTCGCTCGAGGGCGTGCTGATGCCGCGCCTGCGCCAGCACGGGTCCTGACCGCCTCCCCCGTACTCCGCCCCGACCCAAGGAGGGGACCATGTCCGAACCGAGCCGAGCACTGCTCCTCGCCGTCTATGGGATGGAGGTGGTGGAGGCCGGTGGCGCGCTCGCCAAGCATGCCGACGCCGGCGGCCACTCGTTCGCCCACGTGATGCTCGCGCGGGAGCGGTCGCGCCCCGAGATCGAGCGCGCCGCGGCGCACCTCGGAACCCAGGTGACGTTCGGCGACTTCCGCTACGGCGAGGTCGAGCCCGACGTCGCTTCCAAGACCGCCCTGGTGCGTGTGCTGCGCACCGTGCGGCCACAGATCGTGATCACGCAGGACCCGGAGCACTCCCAGCACGACCTCGATCCGGACCGCCGGCCGGCGATGACGCTCCTGCTCGAGAGCCTGGCGCTCGCCGCGCGAGACTTCGCCGTCGACGTCATGCCCGAGCTCGCCCCGACGCCCATCCCGACGATCTACTACATGACCCCGCACCACCCCAACTGTGTCGTCGACGTCTCGGACGTCTGGGAGCGCAAGGAGCGGGCAATGGACGAGCTGCGCAACCAGATGGTGTTCAGCGGTCAGCACTTCCCGCGCTACTACCGACCGGAGCACTTGGAGCGCATGGTGCCCGGCTGGGGCGCACTCGAGGACGACTACGCCCGCGGCCGGGCCATGCACCACGTGCTCGACATGGTCACCCACCTCCACAACGGCGCGGGCGGCCACGGCCACTTCGCCTACGCCGAGGCCTACCGTCGCGAGGGAAGGTTCCACCTCGATGCCCTCGTCCCCTGAGGCCGACCCGCCTCCGGACGACCAGCGGGCGCGACATCGCGAGCCGGCCTGGGCGCCGCTCCGCAACCCGAACTTCCGTCGGCTCTACCTGGCGCAGCTCGTCCACCTGGCGGGGGACGCCCTCGTCTGGGTCGCGCTGGCGCTGCTCGCGTTCGAGATCGCCGGCGCGCGGGCGGCCGCCGTCTTGGGAGTCGCGCTGACGCTGCGCGTGGGCGCCTACGTGGTGCTGGCGCCCTTCGCGGGCGTGCTCGCCGACCGACTGCCGCGCGCCGCCATCATGATCACCGCGCTCGTCGGGCGAGCCGTGATCCTCGTCGCCTTGGCCGGCGCAACGGCCGAGTGGCAGCTCTACCTTGCGATGCTCGCGATGAACGCCCTGGCGGCCTTCTTCACGCCGACCTACCAGGCGTCGGTCCCGGCCGTCACGACGCGGGCCGAGTACCCGCGCGCGATCGCCCTGTCGGGCGCCACCTTCGAGCTGCTAGGTGTGCTGGGACCGGGCATCGCCGGCGCCGTGGCCCTCGCCTACGGCGGCCGGCTCCTGTTCGTGGTGGCCGCGGTGGCCCTCGCCGTGTCGGTGGTGCTGTTGTTCGGGCTGCGCGCGCGCCTCGATGCAAGCGTCGCGGCGGCGCGCGCCGGCGAGCCCGAGCCGGGTGACGGTGTGCGCGCCGCCAAGCCCGAGCGGGGTTGGGCCGAGCTCGTGAGCGGCACGCGCTGGCTGTGGCGCGATCCGCTGATGCGTTTCGGCTTGGCGCTGGAGCTCGTGGCCTCGATCGGCGGAGCCTGGATCTTGGTGAACAGCGTCGTGCGTGTGCGCGCCTCGCTCGGCCTCGACGAGTTCGCCTACGGCGTCGTGATGGCCGCCTTCGGCCTGGGCGCGACGCTGTTCGCGCTGTGGCTCGCCTCGCGGGGCTCGATGCGGCGACCGCGCCTCACGATGACGGTCGGAGCGATCGCGATCACGGTGGCGGTGCTGCCCGCCGACATGATGGGCATCGCCCCGCTCGCCGCGCTGTGGTTCCTCGCCGGCGCGGGCTCGAACGCCGTGAACCTGCCGATGTTCACGTTGATGGCCGAGCGGACCCCCCACGCGCGGCACGGGCGCGTGTACGGCGCCCACTTCGCCTGGAGCCACCTGTGGTGGTTGGCCGCCTACCCGCTCGCGGGCTGGCTCGGCAGCGCCCTGCCGACCGCCTCGTACGCGGTCGGCGGTGGGGTTGCGGCGGTCGTCTTCGTGCTGGTCGTCGTGACGCTCGCGCCAGGCGCGCGTCGCGCCGAGCATGCAGTCGCGTATACGCTGGAGCATGGAACGTAACCTTGGTACGCGAACGGTTCGAGCACCAAGCGGCCCCCGCCGCACCGCCAAGGGCTGGATCCAGGAGGCCGCGAAGCGGATGCTCATGAACAACCTCGACCCCGAGGTGGCCGAGCATCCCGAGCAGCTCATCGTGTACGGCGGCCGCGGCAAGGCCGCGCGCGATTGGCCGGCGTTCGACGCGATCGTCGCGACGCTGGAGCGGCTCGAGGACGACGAGACGCTGCTGGTCCAGTCCGGCAAACCCGTCGCCGTGATGCGCACGCACGACATGGCGCCGCGCGTGATCATCGCGAACTCGAACCTCGTGCCGCGCTGGGCCGACTGGGAGCACTTCGACGAGCTCGACCGGGCGGGACTGATGATGTACGGCCAGATGACGGCCGGTTCCTGGATCTACATCGGGACCCAGGGCATCTTGCAGGGCACCTATGAGACGTTCGCCTCGGCCGCGAACATCCACTTCGGTGGCAGCCTCGCGGGTACCGTGACCGTCACCGCCGGTCTGGGCGGCATGGGCGGCGCGCAGCCGCTGGCGATCGCGCTGGCGGGCGGCGTGGCGCTGTGCGTCGAGGTCGATCCGACCCGCATCCAGCGGCGGCTCGACACGAGCTACCTGGACGAGGTCGCGCGCGACCTCGACCACGCCCTGGAGCTGGCCGAGGCCGCCAAGCGCGAGCGCCGCGCCCGCTCCATCGGCCTGCTCGGCAACGCTGCCGAGGTGCTGCCGGCGATGGTGGCGC
>SLSM01000159.1 GCA_007130445.1 Trueperaceae bacterium
GCCTGGGGCCTCAAGCAGAGCGTCATCGACCGCCGCAAGGCACAGCTCGCCGACAGCGGTCGGCACGAAGGGCTCGTGCGCGCGCGCAAAGCGGGGGTCAGGCTCGCGTTCGGTACCGACTCGGGCAGCCCCGTCGTGCCGCACGACGCCTACCTCGCGGAGATGCAGCAGCTGCTCGCCTTCGGGGTCTTCGAGCGCGAGGTCGAGGTCCTGCAGGCGGCGACGATCCGTGGCGCCGAGCTCATCGGGCAGGCGGATCGGACCGGTAGCCTGGAGGAGGGGAAGCTGGCCGACGTCGTGCTGTTCGACGGCGACCTGTCGACCGACCTCGGCGTGGTCGAGCGGGTCGAGCGTGTCTGGGTGGATGGTCGTGCGGTCGTCGTGAACGGGTCCGCTCGACTCCCCGACCCACGCGACTTCCGCACGTTCAGCAACGTCGGCGCCTGAGTGTCTGCCTCGAGCCTGCACTACGGGTTCCGCGTACCGGACTCCACGCGTGTGGCGATGGAGATCTACGAGGGCGCGCACCTCGGGCGCGATGCGGCGCGGGCGGCCGGTTCGCTCCTCAACATCGGTTCCGGCGACCCCGCCTTCGTCACCCCCGCGCACGTGCGTGAGGCGGCCAAGGCCGCCATCGACGCCGGTCGCACGCACTACGAGCGTAACCCCGACCTGCGCGAGGCGATCGCCGTGACGCTCGAACGTGATCACGGCATCCACGTCGATCCCGGCGGCGGACTGGTCGTCACCCCCGGCGCGCACCTGGCGATCTACGACGTGTTCCGCGCCTGGATCGAGCCGGGTGACGAGGTCGTCATGGCCGATCCCGGCTCGTACTACCACGCTAACACCGTCGCCAACGGCGGCGTATGCGTGCGCGTGCCGTTGCGGCCCGAGCGAGGCTTCAGGCTCGATCCAGACGAGGTCGAGGCCGCCGTGACGCCGCGCACGAAGGTCCTCGCCCTCACCAACCCGGAGGCGCCCGCTGCCAGCGTCCACACGCGTGCCGACCTCGAGCGCCTCGCCGACGTGGCGATCCGGCACGACCTGCTCGTCGTCTCGGACGAGCTCTACCAGGCGATCACCTTCGCGCCGGCCGAGCACGTCAGCATCGCGGCACTACCGGGCATGGCCGAGCGCACCATCACCGTCAACGGCCTGTCGAAGGCCTGGGCGATGACGGGCTGGCGTGTCGGGTACGCCGCCGGCGACCCACGCCTCATCGCCCCGGTGCAGGCCGTCAACCATCTCAACTGCATCTCGCTCAACACGATCGCCCAGGTCGCTGCGCACGCCGCCCTCACGGGGCCGCAGGGCTTCCTCGACGAGGCCCGCGCGACGTACAGTCGCCGCCGCGACCTGGTCGTGGAGCACGTGCGCGCCATCCCCGGGCTCGATTGCGCGGTTCCCGAGGGGACCTACTACGTCTGGGTCGACCACCGCGCACTCGAGGTGAGTTCGGTCCGTTTCCAGCGCTTCTGCATCCAGGGCTTCGGCATCACCTTCAACCCGGGTCCGGTCTTCGGCCCGAGCGGCGAGGGGTACGCGCGCTTGTCGTGCTCCCCCGACACGAGCGTGCTCGAGCCCGGCCTCGAGCGCCTCGCAGCCGCCGTCGATGCCCTCGGTCGCGGAGTGCAAGCGTGAGCGTCCGGGTCGGCGTGCTCGGTGCGGGCCAGGCCGGCGGACGCCAGGCGCACGGGTTCGCGCTCCACCCCGAGGTGCGCATCGTCGGCGTCGGCGACCTCGACCCGGCGCGTGCCGCGGCGCTCGCCGAGCGCCATGGCGCACGCGCGGTCGCCGACCACGACGCGCTGTTGGGACTCGGCGTGGACGTGTTGGTGGTCGCGACGCCGCACGCATTGCACGTCGCACCGGCACTGGCCGCGGCTGAGCGCGGCGTCCACGTGATGATGGAGAAGCCCATCGCGACCACGCTGCGCGACGCGCACACGATCGTCGACGCGTGTGGTGAGGCGGGCGTGTGGCTCGCCACGAGCTTCGTCCACCGCTTCCGCGAGGAGAGCGTGCGCGCTGCGGGCTGGTTGGCGGATGCCGGCGCGGTGCACCTCGCCCGTGAGACCGTCAACGGTCAGGTGACGCCCGCGCATCCGCGCTGGCTCGGCGATGCGCGCCTCGCGGGCGGCGGCGTCCTGATGTACACCGCCATCCACGGGGTCGATCGGCTCCGCTGGCTGCTTCGTGACGAGGTGGTGGAGGTCGACGCCGGCAGCTGCCAGTTCGAGCCCGAGGCCGAGGTCGAGAGCGGCGTGGCGGCACTGCTCCGCTTCGCAGGCGGCGCGATCGCCACGCTCTCCGCCAGCGCGCCGCGCTACCGCCCCGAGCCGACGCTCTGGGAGACCGAGGTCTTCACCGAGCGCGCCATGGTGCGGTTGCGCACGCGCGAGTTCGCCGAATGCGGCAGCGACGCCGGTCGGGAGCGCTACGAGACCGCCAGCGATCCGGCGACCGCCGATCCGTACTACAACTTCGCGCGTCAAGCGGCTGACCTCGTCGACGCGATCAACGAGCGCCGCGCCCCTGCCGTCGACGGCGTCGCCGGGATCCGCGCGCTCGAGGTCTGCCTCGCGATCTACCGCTCGGCCGCCGAGCGGCGGCCCGTGGCCATCGCTGAGATCGCCGCAGCACGCGGCGAGGGAGGAGCGACACGATGAGGGTATACGTCTCGGTCGACATGGAGGGGTGCGCTGGCATCGTGCACCGCGAGCAGACCGACCCCAAGGGCTACGACTACGAGATCGCCCGACGCCTCATGGCCGACGAGGCCAACGCCGCCGTCGCCGGAGCCTTCGACGCGGGCGCCGAGTTCGTGGTGGTCAGCGATTCGCACGGCGGCAATGGCAAGCGCAACCTGATCCCCGGCGATCTCGACCCGCGCGCCCAGCTCATCAACGGCGTTCCACGGCGCCTGGGCCAGGTCGACGGGATCGACGACGGCTACGACGCCCTCCTCCTCGTCGGGTATCACACGCGCCACGGCCGCTCCGGCGTCCTGAGCCACACGACGAACGGGCAGGCGGTGGCGAACCTGTGGGTCAACGGCCGTGTCGTCGGCGAGATCGGTCTGAATGCACTGGTCGCCGCCTCCTTCGGCGTCCCCACACTGCTCGTGACGGGCGACGACATGACGGTCGCGGAGGGCGCACACGACTGCCCTGACGCCGAGCTCGTCACGGTCAAGTGGGCACTGGGGCGCTACGCCGCGCGCTCGCTGCACCCGCAGGTCGCCTGTGACGCGATCCGGGCCGGGGCACGCGCGGCGCTCGCGCGCGTCGGCCGCGTCCGCGTCGCCGAGCCGGAGACGCCGGTACGCGTGCGGCTCCAGTTCAAGGAGAGCGGTTCGGCGGAGGCCGCCTCCAGGCAACTCGGTTGCCGCCTGGACGACGACGACACGATCGCGTTCGAGGCCCCCTCGATGGCCGAGGCGTATCAGGCCTACAGCGCCGCGGTCGAAGGGTGGCTGCCGGCGTGGGGGGGCTGGACGAAGGGATGATGGACGGCGACGTCGCGTACATGGGTGCCAGCGAGCTGCGCGCGGCCTACCGCACGCGCTCGCTCTCACCGGTCGAGGTCGTCGAGGCGCTGCTGGACCGCATCGACACGTACGATGGCGCATACCGTTCACACGTACGCGTGTGCGCCGACACGGCGCGCGCCCAGGCTCGTGCGGCCGAGGACGCGTTCTCCCGCGGTGGCGAGCCGCCCCCACTCACGGGCGTCCCGGTGTCGCACAAGGACAACCTCTGGACGCGCGGGGTCCATACCGGCGTCCACTCGCGGACCTCGTTCGCGTGCGTGCCCACCGAGAGCGCGACCGCCGTGGCGCGCCTGCACGCGGCTGGTGCGATCCTGCTCGGCAAGACCAACACGACGGAGTTCGCGTGCGGCGACCAGCTCGAGCACGGCGACACACCCAATCCGTGGGACGCGCACCTGTACAGCGGTGCGTCGAGCGCCGGCTCGGCGAGCGCCGTCGCGGCAGGCTTCGTGCCGCTCGCGACCGGCAGCGACACCGGCGGCTCGATCCGTGCGCCTGCTGCGCTCTGCGGCGTCGTCGGCGTCAAGGCGACGTACGGTCGCGTCAGCCGCCGCGGCCTCGTGCCGCTGTCGTGGAGCATGGACCATGTCGGGCCGATGACGCGTCGGGTCGAGGATGCCGCGCTCATGCTCCAGGCGATGGCTGGGCACGACCCGAGCGATCCCACGAGCGCACGCGTGGCGGTCCCGGATTTCGGCGATGCCCTGCGCGACGACCTCGACGGCGTGCGCGTCGGCGTCCCGCTCGGTCACTACCGCGAGGGTCTCGAACCTGCGGTGGCGGCGGCCTTCGAGGCGTCGCTCGAGGTGCTGCGGTCGCTCGGCGCACGTATCGACGACGTGGCGCTGCCGTCGGCGGGCCGGCTGGCGCCGGTGGCGGGCATCCTGACGATGTGGGAGGCCTTCGTGCTGCACGCGGCGACGCTGCGCTCGGAGGGCCGTCGCTATGGGCCGAAGGCCCGAGCCCACATCGCGTCCGGCGCCTTCCAGAGCGCCGCCGACGTCGGTCTCGCCATGCAACTCCGAACACGGTGGGCGTACGAGCTCGCCTCCGCGATGAGCGACGTCGACGTGCTGGTCACGCCGACGCTGCCCTTCACCGCGCTCACGCGCGACGCCTGGGTCGACGCGCCACCCGACACGAGCTGGGGCACGCGGGCCTTCAACCTGTCAGGGCGACCGGCCATGACGCTGCCGTGCGGCTTCGACGAGCGAGGACGACCGATCGGCCTCCAGGTCACAGCGCGAGCGTTCGACGAGCACTCCATGTTCCGTGTTGCACACGCCTTCGAGGGCGCGACGCCATGGCACCGGTATCGACCGACGCTCGTCGATGCAGCGCCGCCGCTGCGGGCGGATGCGATGATGCCGAGCGTGGCCAGGGGGCCCGTCCTCGACGAGGTCCGCGTGGAGGCCGAGCGCCAGGATCTGCCGCTCGACGACACCGACCTCGCGCGCATCAGCGGCCTCGTCGCCCGGGCTCGCGAAGGCATCGCCACCCTCAGGACCGGCAGCACGCTCGATGTCGAGCCTGGCCCCACGTTCGTCGCGACGTGACGCCGTGTCCTCCCGCTCGGTCCCGCGCGGCCGAAGCGACCGACCAAGGAGCACCATGACCCCCCAGACCTACACCGATCCCGTGACCGCCCGCCGTTACGTCGACATCGTGACCAGCCTCAGCGAACTCGGCACCGCCCGCTTCGGCCGGCCGCTGGTGCTCGCCAACTACACCGATGTCGCTCCAAGCCTGACCAGCCTCGACGCCGTCGACGGTGCGATCGACGAGGTCGCCGCCGTCGTCGAGGGTATGCCAGTCGGCCACCCCCGCTCCTACATGCAGGCGCTGCTACGAGGATCACGCACCGTCGTGAGCATCCTGCGCGGCGAGGATCGGCCGTACCGCGAACTGGTGCAGGGCATCCTGGAGATCGATCACCAGCCGATCCCGTCGAGCGAGGTCGACAGGTTGCGCGCCGAACTGCACCAGGGCCTCGGACTCCTCGGGTACGAGGGCCCGTTGGAGCGGCAGGTGCCAGCGTGGCTCGAGGCCACCAGCCTGACCGGCGACGCGGTGATCGAGTTCGGCCAGGGCATCCTCGGCGACGCGCGGCGCGACACCGAGCGGCGCGTGCTCGAGCTGCCCCCCGGCGAAGGCGTCGACTCGTTCACCGGTATCC
>SLSM01000398.1 GCA_007130445.1 Trueperaceae bacterium
CGCGACCTGGCCTTGGTGCTGACCCGGCGATCGCGCCACAACACCGGCCGACCCAAGGCGCGCTCGAAGTGCTCGATCGTCTTCATGGCGACGGCGTACACCATCTGCTGGTGGAACTGCGGGTTGCCCTCGGAGGGGGACCAGCCGTCGCGGGCGAGCAGCCGCTTGTCGTCGAGGTCCACGCCGGGGTAGCGCTTCCCGGTGGCGTCCACGTCCTGCACGGCGATGTAGGCCCCGACGGGGCCGGCGCCGAGCTCCTCCCAGGGGACGTCGATCGTCGCCTCGTTGATCCGTGAACTCGCCAAGCGAACGGAGAAGCTCGGGTCGAGCGCGTAGACGCGGATGCGGCGTCGCGACGGGGTGCTCGGCTCGGGCGTGACGTCGAACGCCGGCAGATCGGCCGGGATGACCGCCTCGGACGCCGGCGTCCGCGGTGCCGTCCGGCCGCGGCCGGCGACGACCGGGTACTGATCGGCGACATGCCTACGGAGGGCCAGCGATGCCCGCTCGTCCTCGATCAGCGCCTCCAGGACCTGTCTGCGCGCGTCGGGGGAGAGCTTCACGTCGGCCTCGGGATCGGGGATCAAGCGCTGGAGCTCCGGGTTGAGCATCCACCGTTGCATCAGCTCGAGATCGAACATCTGCTGCCGCTCCGGGGAGTGGGCGACGCCCAGGCCCGTCAGGATCCGGAGGAGCGGGAACCAGTCGTCGTCGGACCGCGTCTGCGGCAAGCCAATGACCGGGGCGACGTCGAGCGCCTTGCTCGCCTGCAGCACCCCTGTGCCGACGTACGGTGCGTCGCCCCGCGACGCTCGCGCCGACGAGAAGAGCGCGTGGCGAGCGGCTTCGACGCGGCGCCAGTCGCGCTCGAGCTCGAGCTTGTGCTGCTCCAGCCACAGCGCCGCCGCCGCCGCCACCTGCGGTGTGGCGGCGGACGTGCCCGCGCCATCGAGCCGCACCGAGTCGGGGCAGCCGTAGCGCGGCCAGGGGATGTTCGGTGTGAACGCCGCGATCGCGGCCGTCATGGCGCTCGCCGGTCCGTGGTTGCCCTCGAACACGCGTGCGCAACCGGGACCGCCCAGGCCGCGATACGGCCGGCCGTCCGCCATCACGCCGGTGACCGCGATCACGCGCCGGTAGCGTGCCGGGTACACCACGCCGCGCACGGGCAGGCCACCGAAGTTGTTGCCGGCGGCCGCGACCATGCACATGCCGCCGAGGTAGGCGCGGTCGATCGTCTCGCGCCACAGGCGCGACGGGAGCCCGCCCATGCTCATCGACAGGACGTCGCAGGCGTGCTCGAGCGCGTAGTCCAGGGCCTGGGCGAAGGCGCTCGTGTAGAGCAGGACGACGCGCTGGGCGATGCGCAACGGCAGCACGTCCGCGTCCGGGGCGCCGCCGAGCGGCGGTGCGTTCTCGCTCGCGGGTGCGCCCGCGAGGATGCCGATCGTGCCGGTTCCGTGGCCGGTGGCGTCGAGGATCCGGACGCGGCGCGCAGGGTCTTGCGCGCCGTGGTCAGCAGGGTCGCCGGGGACGAAGCTTCGCTCGAGATCGACGAGGACGTTGCGCGGGGCGGTGGTGTGCGAACGCGAGTAGCCGGTGTCGAGGTGCGCGATGCGGGTACGGGGCTCCGTGAAGACGACGCGCGAGCGGGCGTCGCCCAGTTGGCTGAAGCCTTCGCCGAGGTGCCACGCGAAGCCAGCGGGTCCGACGGCCTTGCCGCACTCGCCGTCCTGATCCACCGGACCACAGTCCGTGCCCAGCGCGAGCCTGCCGTCCGGTGGCAGCTCGTTCGGGTCGTGGCCGTGGTCGCCGTACATGTCGTGCACGATGTCCGGCTCGACGAAGAGGACGTCGGCGGGGGCGAGGCCGAGCTGGTCGGCGACGCGGGTGTGCGCCACGTCCCACGGCGTGGCGGCGCCCTCGGCGAGCTCGGCGACGAACCACTCCGCGCTCGTCGAGAGGCGGAAGGGGGCGCGCGACTCGAACAGGGGGCGCAGCATGCCGCGCGACTCGGCCGCCGCCAAGGCGGTCGAAGGGCGCAGCTTGACCAGGATGCGGTTGTTACCGCCGGACTGCCTGTCGTTCGACACCACGGCCTCCAAACCGAGAGAGGTGCCGAGGCGCGACGCACCTCGTGCCCCCTGTGTCTGCGCCCGCCGGTGACGCGGCGGTTGCGGTCAGAACATCGCGACGAGCAGCGGCTCCGTCTCCAGCCTGTAGGCCACTCGCACGCGCAGCCGGTACTCGTCGCCGCGGTACAGCCTCACTCGCAATCGCGCTTGCCTGTCGAAACCCATGTCGTTGTCGCCCGCGACGTACAGCGGAGCCCCATCGACCATGCGCACGAGCACCATGGTGGTGTCGCCCTCGCCCAGCACCTGGAAGGTGTAGGTCCGCGTCGCCCGCGGCCGCACGGCGAACTCCTTCTGCTCGCCTTGGCCGATGTCGAGCTCTCCGACGCTGCCGAGCACGAGCTCGTCCACCGCCGCATCGTCGATCGGCGGGTAGAACTTCCGCGCCCACGCGGCGTCACGAGCCGACAACCCCGGTGTCGGCGTGAGACCGTTCCGGTAGGGTTCGGGTTCCACGATGAAGCCGGGGGAGAACGGGTAGTGCATGACCGAGTCCGGGTCCCAGCTCGATCCTTCGACTTCCGAGGTGTCGAGCTTCATCAGCACGTTCCTGTAGATGGTCTGTCGGTCCCATCGGTTCGGCGGCCGCGACAGCGCGGCGTACACGAAGTCTTCGTCCCACACGATGCCCGCATACGGGTTCTGGTGCTCGTGGGGGAAGCCGATCGCGTGGCCGACCTCGTGCAGCGCCGTGTCACCACCGGACGGGCCGGTGAGATCCCAGCCGAAGTTCATGGTCCGTGCGTTCATGCCGATGCGTAGGTTGTCGGTACCCACGTACGACCACGAGCCGCGTCCGGGCTCGAAGCCGATGCGCAACTCGGCCTCCGAGCGATCGTCCACCTCGGTGAAGGTGAGGCCGATGCCCTGCGCCTTCCACGTGTCGAACGCCTGCCGAACCCGATCGAGCTGCGCCTGGTCCCTGGCTCGCCACGACACGACCGTCGTCGTGCCGTCGGCGAGCACGTACGCAGAGGCGTCGGCGTCACCGTCGAAGAAGTAGTACTTGATGTTGGTGCCGGTCTGCCACTTCTTCCGCGTCATGGCGATCGCACTCAGGCGGTTGCGATCGTGGATCGGGTCGAACTGCGGTTCCGGCATCTGAGGCACGTGGCAGTACATGTGCTGCGTCTCGGGCGCGGCGCCGGCCCTACTCGTCGAGGAGTCCGTGGAGTCGTTCGGCATGCGGCATCACTCCAAACTCTGCGATCGTGGTGCGGACGATCCGGGCGGCGCCTGTCGGGGCACGATGGTCAAGGCAGGCAGATTCGCACCGTCGGGGCAGGGAACCGGGAAGGCATGCGCTGTGGACGCGCATTATGCGGGGGTTGCAGGACGATGTCAAGCGTGCGCATTCACTCATATAGGTTGTTACCGAAGCCGGCCCCTCGCACTCGGGCGCTGCACGGAGGGCGTGCCAGCGCCCCCCGATCTCGCCCGTGATGCACCGTGATGCGCCGTGATGCGACGCGCGAGGTCGCGCACGGTCGTCGTCGCACCGACGCCGCTCGCGAGCCGACGCGCCACCGAACCGCTCGAGGAGAGCGTGTCGTAGCCGGGGGAGCGCAACGACGTCGGCGCTTCGGCGACCGCGCGTTCGACCCATCTCGGCGGCAGCCCAGATGCCTGCGGTTACGCCGGTCGTCACCCCCCCCTTCGTGACCTGGAGTATGCACCCGTCACGCCGCACGACACGGTGACGCCGCGGCTGCGGATTTGGGACACGGGGCGGGGATGTCCTCAAGGACCCATCGCAGCCGAGTTCCCGCGTCGCATTGCCGAGACGCCGCAGCTGTGATAGTATTCATCCTCATCAATCGGATTGCAGGGCGACCGTCGCGATGCACGTGCCAGGACGGTCGGCCTCTTCCGGGTGCCGCTCGAGGTGAACGTCAGGGACCTCCTGTTGCGGGACGTCGTCGGACTCGTGCGCGACCTACGTCCACTGGCCCTCGAGCAACGCGAGGACGCTCCGCTGCCATCGGCGGTCACTGAAACGGACGATGTCGTGGAACGTGGTGCGGGGGGATGTACATGCCAACGGTAACGAGATCGAGCGGCATCAGCGTCGCAACGCCTGACACGGTACGTGTGGCGACGGACACGCCCGCGGGCGCACGGCCCACGCGACCGGACGCAGGCGTGAGGTCGCGAGGCCGCCCGCGCGGCCCGGTCCCGCTCCGAGTGCAGGCGGGATCGCCCGGCGCGCCGTCGGACATCTTCGACCTCCTGAGCGACGAGTTGAAGCTGCTCGACGTCGTCACACTCGAGCCGACGGTGACGCCGACGTCGGTCGGAGGAACGCGTAGTCGCCGGTCCGAACGAGTCGACTCGTTGCAGCAGGTGGACATCGACGTGCCGTTGGAAGACGGCGAGTGGGCCGTGCTCCTCGTGGAACAGGACGGGGTCTTCGCGTGGGACTTCGGCGAGGTCGACGACGGTCCGGCCGTGCCCGCCGCACGTGGTGGCGCCGTGCGTCGGAGCTCGGAGCGCTCGCCTCGCCGCGTCGCGCACTTCCACCTCGACCTGCACGCGCGTGGAACGCCCGCGCGACGGCGCTCGACGCTGGGATTCGCGCGCAGCCTGCTCCTGCGCCCCGCCCTCGCGGCGGTCTTCACGTTCGGGGCCCAGCTCTTGGTGGGCCAGGTGGTGAAGCGCATCGAGCGCGACGTCGAGCGCGGACTACTGCACATCACCGCGTCTGAGCCCGACACGTGGAGTCGGCTGAGCAGCGCACGGAAGCTGTCATGGCCGACCGACCGAGCGGCCCGCATCTTGCTCTTCGTTCACGGCACCTTCAGTTCGACCGTCGGAGGGTTCGGGGAGATCGCGCTCACGGAGGCGGGTCGGGCGTTCCTCGAAGACGCGACGAGTGCCTACGACGCCATCCTCGGGTTCGATCACGCCACACTGAGCGAGGACCCGGTCGAGAACGCCGAGCACCTGCTCGAGCTGCTGCGTGCCATCCCGGGGTCGCACCCGCCCAACATCGACGTGATCGCGCACAGCCGCGGGGCGCTCGTGATCCGGAGCCTGGTCGAGCACCTCCAGCCGAAGGAGCGACCCCAGCTCGCGGAGGGTTCGGACGCACACGTGCGCCGGCTCGTGCTGGTCGGCGGGACGAACAACGGGACCGCCCTGGCACAGGCGGCGAACTGGCACGCGATGATCGACCTGTACACGAACCTCGTCGTCGCAGGCTCGCGCGTGCTCTCGTTGGCGGGACCGCAGGGAGCTGCGGTCGGTCGGGTCGTTCGCGCGGGCTTGCAAGGCCTGGCCCGGTTCGCAAAGGCCGTCACCGTCGTGGGGCTCGATGCGGCGCGCGTACCGGGTCTGGCGGCGATGGACCCCACCCAGGCGTTCGTCCGTGACCTGAACCAGACCCAGCCCGGGCAGCCGACGCCCGACGATCTCGACGTGTTCGTGATCATGTCGGACTTCGACTCGAGACGTCCAGCCGACCCGTCCACTGGCATGCCGAAGCGGCTCGTCAAGGCGTTGGCGGACCGACTGGTGGACCAGCTGATGGGGGTCGAGAACGATCTCGTGGTCGACGTCGCCTCGATGACCCACGTCGACCCACACGTCGACGTCGGTGGCGGCTTCATCCGCGGCGTCCATGACTTCGGCACGAATGCACGCGTGCACCACACCAACTATTTCGTGCAGCCGGACACCTTCGTCGCGCTGCGACGGTGGCTCGGCGTCGGCTCGCCCCAGTCCCGTACGGAACGCGGCGTCCCGCGCCGCGAGCCCGGACGCGTGGCGGTCGACCTCCCATCCGTGGTCGACACCGACTTCGTCGAGATCGACGCAGCGATGCCCGTGGCGCTGGCGCGAGACCTCACGTCCGACTCGCCCGCGCGCTTCGTGGTGGTGCGGCGGCTCGAGCCGTACGACGGGGCGCTGTACCACTATGCGTTTACGCGCGAGGAGTTCACCGACATGCTCCGGAGCCTCGAACTGGACGACGACAAGAGCCTGGAACAGCTCGGCGTCCTGTTCGAGTCGCACGCGTCGCCCGAGGTGAGCCCAGCGCAATCGCGTGGGTACGCTGTCGCGGACGCCGCGACGCCGTGGGCGCGGCGGCAGGTCGTGCTGTCGGACGGGCGCCCGGTCGGAGTGGTGCCCTACGTGGGTGATTTCGTGGGGCTGACGGCCGCGCTCGCTGACGAGCCCGTCGTCACGCCGCCCCAGGTGCCCCCGCGCCGCGGGACCGCCGTGGCGCCCGGGCCCCGTGGAGCGCGCCCACCGGCTCGGCGCGGCCCGCTGGAAGCGACGGCGCCGGAGCCAGCCGAGGACGGGACGGTTCGCCAGTTCTTCCGGGCGCAGATGGACGACGAGATCCAGATCGATCGGGCGACCACGCTCATGGTGGAGGTGTCGGCCGATGCGCTGAGCGCCGCCGCCCGCGGCGGCGAAGCGGCTGGCAGCGGCGACGTGATCGCGTCGCGGACGATCAGCATCGCGGTGATCGGCAGGCGGAACGTGGTCGTCGTCGGCGACGACCGAGTGGACGTGCAACCGGCCGAGCCGAACGCGCCGCACCGTTTGTTCTTCGAGGTTCGAGGCACGCACGCGGGCGATGGTGAGGTGTGGGTGATCGCGCAGCAGGGCCCACAACCGCTCGTCACGCTCGAACTCAACGTCACCGTCGTCGCTGACCGTGTCCCCGGCCGCCGCAGGCACGCCGTGAGCGACGCCGTGGCGCCGATGCTCGCGCAGCCGAAGCGGCGCAACCAGCTTCGGATCGTCGAGCAACGCCACGGCACGGAGTCCTCGTTCGACTTCGAGTTCCGCTCGGAGGCGCTGGACCGCTTCGAGTTCGCCACGACGCGCTTGAGCGGCGACCCGGCGACGTACGTCGAGGCGCTCTATCGCGAGATCGAAGAGAGGTGGGTAGAACACCAAGCCGACGTGGACGCGTTCGCGCTGGACTTGCAGGCCATGGGCGCGACCATGTTCGCGCGGCTCATCCCGGCTCCGATCCAACGAGCGCTCTGGGATGGGCGAGACACGATCGACTCGATCGAAGTGGTGAGTACCGAGCCGTTCATCCCGTGGGAGCTCGTGCACCTTCGCGACCCGGACGCACGGGGTTTGGATGACACCGAACGGTTCTTCGGCCTCATGGGGATGGTGCGTTGGCTGCACGGAGCGGGGCTTGCGCGGCCGACGATCAAGCTCACGGATGCGGTCGTCAAGGCCGTCGTCCCGGACTACCCGGTGGGCTCGGGGAAGGAGCTTCCGGCAACGAAGGACGAGCTCGACTTCCTCACGAAGACGCTTGGCGCCGAGCGTGTTCCAGCGCAACACGCCGATGTGCTGCGCCTCCTGCGGACGCCTGGGAGCTTCGACGTCTTGCACTTCGCCGGGCACGGTGTCGCCGCCGCCGACGACATCGCGAACGCGCAGCTCATCCTCGAGGGGCGCGTCGAGGACGATGTGTGGTACCCGTCGGAGCTGAGCGCGACGACGGTCGATGCGTTCGCGAGGCTCGAGGCGGACGACGGGACGCGGCCACTCGTCTTCCTGAACGCCTGTCAGGTGGGTCGCGCCGGGTACCAGTTGACTGGTCTCGGTGGGTTCGCTCAAGCCTTCCTGAGGGGTCGAGCCGGCGCATTCGTCGGGTCGCTCTGGGCCGTCGGCGACGCTCCCGCGGCGACGTTCTCGGAGGCGTTCTACGGCGCGCTCCAGAGCGGGAAGACCTTGTCCGAAGCAACGACCGTCGCCCGGCGAGCGGCGCGGTCCGCCGGGGAGGCATCGTGGCTCGCCTACGCCGTGTACGGCGATCCGCACGCCGTGGCGGTGTAGCAGCGCCACTGCTCGACGGCGCCGTCGACGACTCGAGCGGGGCGAGACGCATCCACATCCGATCGAGTCGTGGATCGGTCCATGCTGCGACCAGGTGTCCCCGTGCGTGGCGCGCACGGCGGCTACGCGCACGCCGCGGTTCGGCGCCACGTCGAGGAGACCGTCGTGTGCCAGTCGCCGAACGGCCGCGCGCACGGGTGTCCGCGAGACGCCGATCGCGTCCGCGATGTCCTGCTCGCGGATCCAATGCCCCTGCTCAGAATGCCCCGTGAGCACGTCGTGCCGGATGTGGTCGTACACCCGTTGCGCGATCGTCTTCGGAGCTTCGGTCCGTCGCTCCGCGTCCGATGTCGCAACGTGCCTACGGCCACCTCGTGATGGCACACATGATTCGATACTTCAACTTCGACGAGCAACAGCACATGCGTGGACCATTCGTGAACGAGAGCAGCACCGACTTCGCCGTCGCCGCGAACCGTGATGCGATGCGGAGGGCGCGTTGCGCGTCGCATCCGTGGCGTTCCGCCGCTGGTTCCGCACGACAGCCGAGGCGCGAGCGTCCGTCCTGTCCAGGATGGCCGGCATCCTGCGGCTCAGCACGCTGGAACTCGTGGCGTGGATGGTGTTCGAGCTCGACAAGGCCTGGGACGAGGTCGACGAGGGTCAGTACGCGTCGATCCTCGCGTACATCGGGATCGGCAAGGACGAGGGCGCGCCATCGTCAACGCGGGCGAGTACGGGTTGACGGGGAGCGTGTACTCCCGGAACCGCGCGACGCTCGAGCATGCCGGACGCGAACTCGACGTCGGCAACCTCTACTTCAACCGCACGTGCACCGGCGCGATGATGGGCATCCATCCGTTCGGAGGCATGACGATGTCGGGCACCAACACCACGAGCGGCGGGCCGGACTGCCTGGTCAACGTCATGGAGGCGAAGGCGATCTGCGAGCGGCTGTACTGACCGACGGGACCGCCGCTGGGGTGAGCGGTGGCGGACGGCCGTGCGCCGCTCGGGCGCCACGGATCCGGCTGTGGCTTCTACGCCCGTGACTCGAACGTGTCGTCGCCCCCACCCGTTCGCCGTGTAGGCTCGACGGGCACCCCGGCCATCGCGGGTGCGGGAGGGACATCGCATGCGACTCTGCTTCTTGGGAACGGCAAGCCGGCTGGACCACATTCGTCCGCACGCCAGCCCCGGCGTGATCGTCGAGCGCCTGGAGGGGTTCGTCGGCCGCTACGAGGCGCCGTCGAGCATCGAGTCGCGCTTGGAGGAGCTCGCGCTGGCGCAGGCGGTGGTCGAGCAGGCGGTCGAGGCGGAGCGCCGCGGGTTCGACGCCGTCATCACCGCGTGCCTAGGCGATCCGGGCGTGGACGCGGCGCGAGAACTGGTGCGCATCCCGGTGATCGCGCCGGGCGAGACGGCGCTCCTGACGGCTCGGATGCTGTCGCATCACTTCAGCGTGTTGACCCCGCTCCAGGAGACCCTGCCGATCGCCCGGGAGCAGGTCCACAAGGCGGGCGTCGCGCAGTCCGTGGCGTCGATCCGACCGTTCAACGTGAGCGTGGAGCGGATTCGCGACCGCGAGCCGGCGATGATCGCCTCGCTGATCGCGTTGGGCCGCCGTTGCGTCGAAGAGGACGGGGCGGAGCTGCTGGTGCTGGCGTGCGCGAGCATGTCGGTCCTGGCCGACGAGATCGAGCCGGAGATCGGCGTGCCCGTGATCGACGCCGTGCGGCTCTCGTTGCGCGCTGCGGAGATGCTGGTCGGCGCCGGCCTCAGCCACAGCGCGGTGACGTTCCCGAGGCCGGTGAAGATGGCCGCTGCCTAGGTGGCGGGGCGCTGCGGGCCGACCGGCGTCGTGCGCGCCGCGGCCGGTCAGCGCAGCGCTTCGCTGATTCGGCGAGCGGTGTCGAGGACGTCGGCGCGATGGCGTTCGAGCGACTCGTCGGAGAGCCGATAGGTGGGTCCGGCGATGCTGAGCGCGGCCACGACCTCGTCGCGGTGGTCGCGGATCGGCGCCGATACCGCGAAGGCGTTCTCGTCGACGTCGCCGAGGGCGACATGGTAACCGTCGCGAACGATGCCGTCGAGGATGATCTCGAGCCTCGCAGGGTCGGTGATCGTGTCGTCGTTGAAGCGCTCGAGCGGACCCGCCAGGACTGCCGACCGAACGGCGGCGTCGGCGTAGGCCAGCAGGACCTTGCTGCCGCCCCCGGCGTGGAGGGGCCCCCGGCGCCCGATCTGGGCGTAGAGACGGAGGTTCTGGGGCGACTCGCACAGGGCCACGCAGACGCTGCGGAGGCCCTCGCGGGCGATCAAGTGCACGTTCTCGCGCGAGCGCGTCGCCAACTCCTCGAGGAAGGGTTGGGCGCGGACGATCAGGTTCGTCTGGCGGCTCGCGCGTTCGCCGATGAAGAGCGCACGGTAGCCGAGCCGGTAGCCGTGCGTGACCTCGTCCTTGATCACGTAACCGCGCTGTTCGAGCGTGTGGAGGAGTCGGAACGACTGGCTCTTCGAACCGCCGAGCCGCCGCGCCAGTGCGGTGACCCCTAGGCCTGGTTCCTCGGCGATGGCCTCGAGCAGGGCGATGCCCGCTTCGACCGACGCGACGGTATACGGCGTGCGGTGCTTGTCGTGCGCCTCGTTCACAGCCAGCGGAGCGTACCATGCCGGGTCGCGCGGTTGACATGCGTAGTCCAGGACGCTAGATTGCGAAGTCGAAGCCCAGCATTCAACACCTCCACCACATCCACGAAACACCGTTCCGCATAGCGATACGAGGAGAGGCGCCGTGAGAGTCCAATACCTGATCCCAGGCCCGATGTCCAAAGGCCCCCTCGGCCGCGGAGAGATGGAACGACGAGCGGCTCTCCTGCAGTCCTGGGCCTTCGCTGGCACGACGGTGGACGTCGTCGACGTGCCTGAGGGGCCAGCCTCCATCGAATCGGTCTACGAGGAGATGCTGGCGATCCCCGAGACCCTGGCAGGCGTCGCGCGGGCCGAGCGCGATGGGTACGACGCCGTCATCATCGGCTGCTTCGGCGACCCGGGACTCGACGGCGCCCGCGAGATCGTCGCGATGCCCGTCATCGGTCCGGGGCAGTGTTCGATGCTGCTCGCAGCGGAGCTCGGGCATCGGTTCTCGGTGATCACCGTGATGGAGTCGATCGTCGCGCCCATCGCGCATCAGGCGGCGAAGGCGGGCCTACACGGCAAGCTCGCCTCCGTGCGTTCGGCCGAGATCCCCGTCCTCGAGCTCATGAAGGACCGAGACGCCACGATGCGCCGCATGATCGAGGTCGGGCGCGACGTCGTCAAGCGTGATCGTGCCGACGCGATCGTGCTCGGATGCATGACCATGTCGTTCCTCAACGTGGCAGACGAACTCGCGGCCGAACTCGGCGTGCCCGTGATCAACGCCGGCAAGGCCGCGCTCAAGGCCGCCGAGTCGCTCGTCTCGCAAGGACTCGCCCACAGCAAGCGCGCGTACCCCATCCCACCCAAGCTCCGCACCACTCCCCAGGAGGTCGTTGCATGAGAAGAATCGTCGGTCTGACCCTCGTGGTCCTCCTCGCCTGCGGCGCCGTCGCCCAGGGCGACCCCGTCCGCACCATCACGGTGCTCTCGCAACCGCAAGCCGCCGCGCCGTACGAGTACCAGAGCATCCAACTCGTCGCCAACGCGTGGCGCCAGCTCGGCATCGACGTCGAGATCCAGGTCTCACCGTGGGAGCAGCTGTCGGACATCGTCTGGTTCAACCGGCAGACGTGGGACGCAACCGGTTGGCAGATGGTCGGCCGCCCGGAGCGGTCCGACCCGGACGAGATCGTCTTCAACTTGTTCCACTCGAGCACCGCCGAGGCGGGCTTCAACTTCGTCGGCTACAACAACCCCGCGTACGACGCGGTCGCCGAGGCCCAGCGCGTCGCCACCGACCTGGACGAGCGTCAGCGTCTGATCTACGAGGCTCAGGCCATCATCGACCAGGATCAGGTGTACGCGTTCCTCGTCTACCCAGAGTCGATCTACGCGTATCGCTCGGATGTCTGGAACCCAGACTCGATCGTCGAGCAGAGCGGCATCGGCATCAAGAACACCTGGACCTTCATCGAGGCCGAGCCGATCGGCAGCCAGCGGGACATGGTCCTCAACTCCAACTTCGTCGTCCAGGCGATCAACCCCCTCTACATCTCGGGCTCCGTCGACTCGTGGATCACCGAGCTCGTGTGGGATCGACTCCTGAGGGTCGGACCCGACGGTCTGCCGGTCCCGTGGTCCGCAGAGAGCTACGAGTGGATCGACGACGTCACGATCGACGTCGTGCTTCGCGCTGGGATGACCTGGCACGATGGTGAGCCCGTCACCGTCGAAGACGTGGTCTTCTCGTTCGAGGCCGCCGGTGGTGGCGAGGCGCCGATGTACACGCCGTTCGTCTCCGCCATCGCCGACATCGAGATCCGCGACGAGCGCACGGTTCGCTTCACGCTCACGCGGCCGCAGGCGGCGTTCCTGACCGCGTCGCTGGCCAAGATCAACCTGATCCCGAGGCACATCTGGGAACCGGTCCTCACCGACCTCCAGGGTCAGCCCGAGAACGCCGAGTCGTACCAAGAGGACGTGCCGGTCGGCTCTGGACCGTTCACGTTCGTCCGCTGGCGTGCGAGCGAGGAAGTCGTGCTCGCGGCGAACCCCAACCACTGGGCCGCTCCGAAGATGGACCGCTGGATCCTGCGCATGATCCCCAACGTCGAGGCGACGCTCGGTGCTCTGCGCTCGGGCGAGCTGAACTTCCTCGCCGCGTACCCTGGCGATCCGGCCGTCCTGGCCGCCACCGCACGCGGGAACCCGATCGAGGTCGTGGCGTCGACCGACATCGGCTTCCGCTTCGTGGCGTTCAACCACCGCCGCCCGCCGTTCGACGACGCAGCCTTCCGCCGGGCTCTCTCGCAGGCGATCAACCGGGATCTGATCATCGACGCGGCCTACAACGACTTCGCCACGGCCGCGAACTCGCCCGTCTCGATCGCGCTCGAGTTCTGGAACAACCCGGACGTGGCGGGGTTCGAGACCGGGATGGACCTGGCACGGCAGACGCTCGCGGATGCCGGGTACGTGCTCGTCGACGGTCGCCTGCACTACCCGACGGGCGTCAGCGAGACGCTCGGCCGGTAGAGGCCGAGGGGAACCCGGTCCGGCATGCGGCGCCTCGGCAGTCGGCTCGCACAGATGGTGTTCGTCCTGTGGGCCGTCGCCACCATCCTGTTCCTGATCTTCCGCCTCATGCCGGGCAACCCCCTCGCCGCGTACATCGACCCCAACTTCACGGTCGAACAACAACGTGAGCTCATGCAGCGGTTCGGTCTCGACCGACCGCTGCATGAGCAGTACGTGCTCTACCTGGGGAACCTGCTCCGTGGCGACCTCGGCGACTCGTTCTTCTACCGTGCGCCGGTCACCAAGTTGATCTGGGAGGTGTTCCCGAACACCATCGCCCTGACCCTCTTCGCCCTGCTGATCGCCTACACGGTCGGCACCCTCGGGGGGATCGTGCTCGCCTGGCTGCGCGGGACCTGGGTCGAAGGGGTCACCATCCCCCTGGTGCTCACGACGCGTGCTGCACCGGAGTTCTGGCTCGGGATGCTGTTGCTGGCGGTCTTCTCCTTCAACCTCGGCTGGTTCCCGTCCGGCGGTGCCAACAGCGCTGGTGCGTCGTTCGACAGCGAGCTCGCGCGCTTCCTATCGCTCGACTTCCTCCGTCATCTGTTCCTGCCAGCCACCGCGCTGGCGATATATCTCCACGGACTGCCGCTCTTGCTGATGCGCTCCAACATGCTGGACGTGCTGCAGGAGGACTTCGTCACGATGGCGAAGATGAAGGGCCTCTCGCACTGGACGATCCTCGTCCGCCACGCCGCGCGCAACGCTCTGCTGCCGGTCGTCACCGCCTTCGCCGTCGGCATCGGCTACTCGATCGGCGGCAACGTGGTGATCGAGACCGTCTTCAGCTGGCCGGGCCTCGGTCGCCTGTTGGTCCGGGCCGTCTCGGCGAGCGACTATCCGCTCGCGCAGGGAGCGTTCCTCGTGATCGCTGCCGTGATCGTCGTCATGAACTTCATCGCGGACATGCTCTACAGCACGCTCGATCCCAGGGTGGCGCATGAGCGCTGACGTGCTCACCGCACCGACCGCACGCCGTGGCGGGCGCGTGCGCGCCATGCTGGGACGGCTCTTCGCCGTCGTGCTCAAGGACCGCTTCGCGCTGGTCGGCACGCTGATCTACGTCGCCTTCGTCCTCCTCGCGGCGTTGGCCCCGGCCCTCGCTCCCCACGATCCGATGGAGATCCAGTTCCTCGAGAGCGGCCGCCTGGCGCGCAACGTCCCACCCGGCGACGCATCGCACCCGCTGGGGACGACCAGCCTGGGTCGCGACATCTACTCCCAGCTGCTGTACGGCACACGCAGCGCCTTGCTCGTGGGCGTCACGGCGGCGTTCTTCGTGGTGGCGATCGGCACGCTGGTCGGCCTCGTCGCCGGTTACGCCGGCGGTTGGATCGAGGTCGTGCTGATGCGGCTGACCGACATCGCCTTCGGCATCCCGTTCCTGCCGTTCGTGATCATCCTGTCCGCCTTCCTCGAGCCGAGCGTGTGGAACATCGTGCTGGCGATGTCGCTGGTGCTGTGGCGCGACACGGCGCGTGTCATACGCTCGCAGGTGCTGACGCTGCGCGAGCGAGCGTTCGTCGAGGCCGCCCGCGTGACGGGTTCCAGCCACCCTCGCATCCTGTTCATGCACATCGCTCCCAACGTGTTGCCGCTCTCGTTCCTGTACGGCTCGATCGCGGTCGGCTGGGCGATCCTCACCGAGGCGAGCATCAGCTTCCTCGGGTTCGGTGACGCCACGATCGTGTCGTGGGGAGCGATGCTCCAAGACGCCTACCAGTCCCAGGCGCTGTCGCTCGGCATGTACCACTGGTTCGTGCCGCCTGGCGTCGCCATCGTTCTCGTCGTGGTCGCCGGTTTCTTCATCAGCCGCGGGTACGAGGAGATCCTCTTCCCGAAGCTGAAGGAGTGAGCGTGGTCCTGGAGCTCGACGGCCTCAAGGTCGACTACCTGTCCGCGAGCGGCGTGGTCCACGCCGTCGACGGCGCCGACCTCGTCGTGCCGGAGGGCCAGATCGTGGGTCTCGTCGGCGAGTCCGGTTGCGGCAAGACGACCCTCGCCCGGTCCGTGACCGGCGTGCTCGCCGGCAACGCCCGCATCACGGCTGGCCGCATGATGTTCCGTGGACGCGACCTGCGAACCATCGGTGAGCGCGCGTGGCGCGCGTTGCGCTGGCGCGAGATCGCGTTCGTGCCGCAGAGCGCCATGAACTCGCTCGACCCGGTGTACCGCGTCGGTGCCCAGATGATGGAGGTGTTGATCGAGCGCGGCGGGTACGGCCGGGCGCGCGCCCGCGCCCGCGCGGCCGAGCTGTTCGAGCTCGTCGGCCTCGACGTCGCTCGCCTCGACGCGTTCCCGCACCAGTTCAGCGGCGGCATGCGGCAACGGGCCGCGATCGCCCTCACGCTGGCGCTCGAGCCGAAGCTGATCATCGCCGACGAGCCCGTGACCGCCCTCGACGTCATCGTCCAGCGTCAGGTCCTCGACACGCTCCGCTCGCTGCAGCAGCGCTTGGGCCTCTCGGTGATCCTAGTGACGCACGACATCAGCGTCGTGGCCTACCTCTGTGACCAGGTCGCGGTCATGTACGCGGGCCGCGTCGTCGAGTCGGGCCCGACCGCGGCCGTGTTGACCGATCCGAGCCATCCGTACACGATGGGTCTCTACAACGCCTTCCCCGATCTGGAACGGTCGAAGCGCGTGCTCACGCCGATCGAGGGATCTCCCCCCGACCTGCGCGATCCGCCCAGCGGCTGCCGCTTCGCACCGCGCTGTCCGTTCGCGATCGACGACTGCGCCGCCGACCCGCCGGTGCAGCACATCGCCGAGGCGCACGTCGCGGCGTGTTGGCGGGTGGATCGAGCCCCGGAGTTGCGGCGCCGCGCCGCGGAGGTCGCCACGTGGCAGCGCTCCTAGAGGTCGAGGGCCTCACCAAGCACTTCCCGGTCAACACCGGCCTGATCGCGTCCCTCACCGGCCGTACGGGCCTGGTCAAGGCCGTCGACGGGGTCAGCTTCACGCTCGCGGCAGGGGAGGGCCTGGGCCTGGTGGGCGAGTCCGGCTGCGGCAAGACGACCACCGGCAGGCTGCTGCTCAAGTTGATCGAGCCAACCGCGGGCACCATCCGCTTCGAGGGCGAGGATCTGGGCACGATGAAGGGCGAAGACTTGCGGCGCTTCCGGCGCCGCGCGCAGCTGGTGTTCCAGAACCCGTACGAGGCACTCAACCCGCGCTTCACCATCCGGGCGTCGCTGGTGGAGCCGCTGCTGAACGCGGGTGTGCCGCGCGCGGAGCACGAGGACCGCATCGAGCGCGCCATGGAGCGCGTCCACCTGCTCGATCCGCACCGCTACCTGGACGAGTACCCGCACCAGCTCTCGGGGGGCCAGTTGCAGCGCGTGGTCCTGGCGCGAGCACTGGTCCTGGAGCCGGTCTTCCTGGTGGCCGACGAACCGGTGTCGATGCTCGACGTGAGCGTGCGCGCCGGCATCCTCAACGTCATGCGCGAGGCGCGCGACCTCCTGGGCCTCTCGGCGGTCTACATCTCGCACGACTTGGCGCTCGTGCGGTACGTCTGCGAGCGCACCATCGTGATGTACCTCGGCCACGTGATGGAGGACGGACCCACCGAGCAGCTGATCAGCGCGCCGGCGCACCCGTACACCAAGGCCCTGGTGAGTGCGGTGCCGACGCCGGATCCGGCTCAGCCGCGCCTGCCCCTCCCGATCCTCGAGGGTCGGCCCGATGCGGCGGCGACGCTCTCGGGTTGCCCGTTCCGTGACCGCTGTCCCGAGGCGCACGAGCGCTGTGCGGTGGAGGCGCCGCGCGGCGTCGAGGTCGCTGCCGGCCAGACCGCTTACTGCCACCTCTACGACACGTGACGCCAGGAGGTCTCCATATGTCCAGGACGCTCTACACGGCGCGGCACCTCATCGACGGGACGGGACGTGGCGCGCGCGCCGACCACGCGGTCTTGGTGAACGGCGACCGGATCGAGGCCGTCGGTCCGGCGAACTCGCTCGCGGCCGACGACGCGCATCGCGTCGATCTCGGCGACGCGACGTTGGTGCCGGGCTTCGTCGACGCCCACACGCACCTGACCATCCGCCCGGGTGAGGGTGACCAGCACGGCCAGCTGCGCCGCCCACACGTGTGGCAGGCCCTGCGCGCGGTGCGCAACCTCGCGGCCATGGTGGACTCCGGCGTGACGACGGCACGCATCATGGGTGAGCAGGCGGGCATCGACTTCACCGTCAAGGCGCTGATCGAGTCGGGCGAGCTCGAGGGGCCGCGCCTGTTCGTCAGCGGCACCGCGCTCTCCGCGACCAACGGCCACGGCGCCGCCCTGGGCGTTGCCGACGGGGTGGACGGTGTGCGGCACGCCGTTCGGACGAACCTGCGAGACGGCGCGGATCACGTCAAGTTCTTCATGACGGGTGGCGTGTCGAGCAGCGGGACCGATCTGTACGCGTACCACTACGGTCGCGACGAGGTGCGCTGCATCGTCGAGGAGGCGCACCGGGCCGGGCGCCGGGTGGCGGTCCATGCGCACGGCGGCGAGGGCGTCACGATCTGTGCGGAGGAGGGCGTCGATTCGATCGAGCACGGCGGTCTGTTGACAGACGAGAACGTGGCCGCGATGTCGAGGCACGGGACCGCTTTGGTCCTGACCAAGACGATCGGCCATCACCCCGACGGGATCGAACGCGGTGACGCCCACCGTCCCGACATCCTCGCCAAGGTCCGCGCCTCACGCGCCGCCGACGCAGAGGTCTTCGCCCGCGTGCTCGGAGCGCGGCTGCGCTTCGCGCTCGGCACGGACTCCATGCATGGCTTGTTCGGCTACGAGATCGCGTGGCTGATCGAGCACGGCGTCGACGCCGAGGCGGCGCTGGTGGCCGCCACGCGGCACGGCGCCGAGGTGATCGGCATCGAGGCCGACGCCGGGACGCTGGAGGCCGGCAAGCGCGCCGACATCGTGGCGCTCACCGGCGACTACCTCGGCGAGCCCCGCACCGCGCCCGACGACGTGCGCCTGGTCGTCAAGGGCGGTGCGGTGCTGCGGCTGCGCCCCTGAGGGCGCCCGACCTCAGCGAGCCCAGACGTGATCGAGCACGCGCATGGTGTTGCCGCCCACCACCTTGACGATGTCCTCGTCGGAGTAGCCGTGCGCGACCAGCCAGCGGACGATGTTGGGGAACGACTCGGTCGGGTTCTCCAGGCCCTCCACGTACTCGACGCGCGGATACTCGAGCGTGCCGCGCGAGGCGCCGATGGAGAGCTGCTCCGTCAAGGCCGTGTGCAGGCCGACGTGATCGCCGTAGAGGGCGTCGGGACCGAAGGTCACGTGGTCGATGCCGACGAGCTCCGCGCAGTACTCGAAGTGCTCCATGAACGACTCGATGGAGTGCGTCGGCCGCTGCCGCGTGATGGTGGTGTGCGGCGCCGCCTCGATGCCGATCACGCCGCCCTTCTCGGCGCACGCACGGAGCACGTCGTCGGGCTTGAGCCGGCGCGAGTCCCACAGCGCCCGGGCACCGGAGTGCGTCACGAACACCGGCTGCTCGCTCGCCTCGATCGTGTCCAGCGACGTCTGGTCGCCCGCGTGCGAGACGTCGATCGCCATCCCCAGCCGGTTCATGCGCCGTACGGCTTGGCGCCCGAACACGGTGAGGCCACCGTCGCGCGGCTCGCGCAGGCCGGCGCCGAGCGCGTTGCCCTCGCTGTAGGCGATGCCGAGGCAACGCACGCCGAGGCCGTAGAGGATGTCGATGCGGTCGAGTTCGTTCTCGATCATCGCGGCGCCCTCGATCGAGATGACGAAGGCGACGCGACCATCCTCCTTGGCGGCTCGGATGTCGCCGGTGGTGGTTGCCAGGAAGACCATGTCCTGGTGGGCCAGGTCGGAGAGGCGGATGCCGATGTCGTAGATGACGTCGTCCCACTTCCAGCCACCCCTCGACGTGATCATGGCGGTGCCGTCCATCAGATTGTCGAACACCGCGTCCAGGCCGGCATGGGCCAACCCCTCGTAGCCGGTCCAGTCCCGTCCATGGCGGCGGAACTCCATGAACCTCGCAAGGTCCTTCGGCGCCACGAAGCAGTGGTCGTGCAGCGAGATCACCAGGTTGTCGCGGACCAACCGCCTGGTGCGGGTCTCCTGCGCCTCGTCGACCGGGTAGACGTACGGTGCGACCCGGCCGATCTGATCGACGAGATCGAAGTGCTTGTAGTCGACGCCCGGCTCGAGGTACTGGAAGCTGCGGTAACCGTCGTAGCGCTTGTCCTTCATCGGGTGACCTCCTGGGCCG
>SLSM01000376.1 GCA_007130445.1 Trueperaceae bacterium
AGGTTCACACGGCCGCGGGGCCACGGTCGGCACCGTGGCCCCGCGGCCGTGTCCATCGTCGACGTGCGTCAGCCGATGACCGGGACGTTCTCCGGCTTCCACTTCACGGTGCAGCCCACCGCCCACGTCTCGCTCTCGACGATCTCCTCGCCCGCCAACAGCGCGTCGAGTGCCTCGCGGAGGTCCTCCTTCGTCACGGCCGCGGGGTCCTTGGCCGAGTCGTCGATCCGGCCGTGATAGCGCAGGCGCCGCTCGCGATCGAACACCAGGAGTTCGGGCGTGCGGAAGGTCCGGTACGCCTTGGCCACGCTCTGGTCCTCGTCCCACAGGTACGGGAAGGGGAGGTCGTGCTCGCGGGCGAAGGCCTGCATGGAGGCGAAGTCGTCATCGGGCTGCGTCGACGCATCGTTGGAGTTGACCATCACGAACGCCACGCCCTTGGGCGCGTACTCGTTCGCGAGGCGCTTGAGACGCTCGACGTAGGCGATCACGTACGGGCAGTGGTTGCAGCCCTGGACGTAGACGAGCACATCGGCGCCCAGGTCGCCGGAGCGCACGCGCGAACCGTCGGTCGCCGGCAGGTCGAACGCCGGTGCGGTGGTGCCGATAGCCAAGGGTTCGGGGTGGGTCTGCATGGGGGCCTCCTGTGGAGCGTGGGGGGCGCACGCGTCGCTTGACGGCCGACGGGCGCGAGCGCGAGTGCGCGGTACGATTTGGGCCGAGTGTACCGGCCTAGCCCCCCTCTGACCGTCCCGCACGGCACCCGACCATGAGCCTGGCCTTCGCCGCCCCGGCGTTCCTGTGGCTCCTGGCCTCGCTGCCGATCATCGTGCTCTTGCACTTCCTGCGCTCGCGCACGCGGCGAGTTGAGGTGTCTGCGCTGTTCCTGTGGGAACGGGCACGCGAGGTGGCCGAGCGTCGACGCCGCTTCACGCCGACGTGGTCGCTCCTGCTGCAACTGCTCGCGGCGACGCTGGCAGCGCTCGCGCTGGCCCAGCCCGACCTTCGGCTGCAGGGACCGCCCGACCTCGTGATCGTGATCGACGCGTCCGCCAGCATGGCGGCCGTCGACCCGGAGGGTGCGCGCATGGACCGGGCACGGGAGGCCGTGCGCGGACTCGCCGCCGATGCCGGCCGCGTGGCCGTCGTCCGCGCCGGGACCGAACCGCGCTTGGCGTTCGGCTTCAGCGATGATCGTGCGGCGCTCGACGCCGCGCTCGAGGCGTTCACGCCGGCCGATCGCAGCGCCGACCTCGATCGCGCCGTCGCGTTGGCCCTGGACCTGGCGGGCGAGGGCGACGCTGCCCGTGCGCGCGTCGCCCTGATCGGTGACGACCCGGGCCCGGAGCGCCCAGATGTGATGCGCATCGACGTCGGCGGCAGCGGCGAGAACATCGGCATCGTCGGTTTCGACCTCGGCATCCAGCAGGCCTTCGTGGCGGTCGCCTCGAACGCTGTCGGACCGCGCTCGGTGGGGGTGGAGGTGCGGCAGGACGGCGCGCTCTTGGCGTCGGCCGACCTGCTGGTGCCGTCGGGCGATCAGGCCAGCGTCACGTTCCCGATCGACGTCGGCTCGGGCGTGGTCGAGGCGCGTCTCGTGGGGTTGCCCGCTGCCGACGCCCTCGCGCTCGACGACGTCGCGTACGCCGGGCAACGCCCGCTGCAGGTGGTCGTCGACGCCGACGTGGAGAGCGTCATGCGCGCCCTCGGCGCCGTGCCGGGGGTGTCGACGCGTCTGACGGGGCTCGCGCGGACGACGCCGGCGGACGTGCGGGTGTTGACGGGCGTCGATCCCGACGCGGCGCCGCCCGGCGACCTGATCCTGCTGCCCACCCCCCCGGCCGAGCCGGTGTACGTCGGCATCGCCACATGGGATCGCGCCGACCCGCTGCTGCGGTTCGTGGACCTGCGCGAGGTCGTGGTGGGCTTGGCGCCGGACGGCGCAGGGCCGTCGCTCGACGAGCCTGGCTGGCGTGTGTTGGCCAGCAGCACCGACCTGCGCCCCGTGCTGCGCTGGCGCGACGACGAGCGCGGGCGCGTCCTGCAGTTCCTCGTCCACCCGCGCCAGACCGACCTGGTGTTCAGACCCGCCTTCCCGACGCTGATGGCCAACGTGCTGGAGCGCTTCAGGGGCGAGGCCCGCGTCGCGCTCGGAGCGACCGGTGACGACGGCGCGCCGATCACGGTGCCCGGTCCGGCGGAGGTGGGGGGCCGGACGGTGACCGCGAGCCTGCTGGCGCTGCAGCAGACCCGCCTTCCCGGTGCCGGTCCCGACGACCGGGACGTGGCGGGACCGCTGTTGCCGGTCGAGCGGCCGACGCCGCTGGCGGCCTGGCTGCTGGCGCTCGCTGCATTGGCGCTCGTCAGCGAGTGGTGGCTGTGGAGTCGGGGTCCAGGGGCCACGACGCGTCGACCTCGATCCCCACGGCGTCTTCTACGACGAGCGTGAGGAAGCGCGGCGCGCTGACGCCGTAGTCGGCGAGCGACAGGTCGAAGCGCACGTCGACGTGCCCCCGGCCATCCTCGACCCGCACGGTGGCCTCCGCGCGGACCTCGCGCGTGACGTCGCGCAGCGTGAGGTCGCCGATCAGCTCGAGCGCCTGCGGCCCGACTCGGTCCGGGTCGATCGAGCCGACCACGCGCGTGAGGACGAAGCGCACCTCGGGGAACGCACCGGCATCGAACACCGTCGCGCGCGCGCTGAAGTCGCGCAGCGCGTTGCCTGAGCGCAGTTCGGCCACACGGACGGAGGCCTCGACGCGGGCGTCGCCGAGGTCGCCGACCTCGAGTTCGAACGCGTCGACGCGCAGCGGTGCGCGTCCCGTCCAGGCGTCGCGTTGGTCGCGGGCGTGGTAGCGCACCTCGCCGACGACGGCGCCGGCGGCGTCCGCTGCGCCGTCGTCGGCGGCTCCGCTCGGCCCGGCCGACCAGGCCAGCGCCAGAGCGACCGCGGCGACGAACGCGATGCGCCGACCCGCTCGAGTCCGGCGCCACGGTCGAGGTCGCATGGAGCGGTCGGTGCTGATCATGCCCGATGATGACCCGCACGCGACGTGCCGGCGGTGACCCCGGCTGCTGTGGCGCGCGCGACCGCGGCGCATCGGTGGTACGCTCCCGGCATGCGCGGTCGCCTGCTGCTCCTCACGGTCCTGCTCGTCCTCGGCGCGCTCGTCGCGGCGCTCAACTGGGAGGCCATGCGCACCCCCCTCCGCCTGGAGTTGCTCGTGGGTGTCGTCGAGTTCGCGCTCGGTTGGGTGGTGCTGCTCGCGGCCCTGGTGCCCGCGGCGGTCCTGCTCCTGGCCGGCCTGCTCGACCAGTCCCGAGCGTTGCGGCGCGTCGACGCGCTCGAGCGCCAACTCGATCAGGCGCGGAGCGCCGTCGAGCGCGCCCGCAGCGCGGAGATCGAGGCGTTGGAGCGATCGCTCGACGAGCGCTTCGAGGCCGCGCGAGCCGGGTTCGAGGGCGCGCTCCACGGCAGTGAGGCCCGTCTCGAGGCGCGTTTCGAGGCCGTCGAGTCGGCCCTGGGCGAACGCCTCCAGGACCTGCGGGAGCGCGTGGTGCTGGTGCGCGACGAGCTCGCTGCCGACATCGCCGAGGCGGAGGACGCGCTGCTGCGCGGCCGCGCCGCGCCCCCCTCGCCCGACGACGCGGACGACGCATGAGCGACGCCGGACCTGCTAGCGTTCGAGGCATGGTCGACCCCGACACCCTCCGGACGCAGTGCCTCGAAGCCCTCAAGGTCGTCAGGGATCCTGAGATCCCGGTCAACATCGTCGATCTCGGCCTGATCTACGATCTGCAGGTCTCTCCCGAGGGCGACGTCGCGATCGACATGACCCTGACGAGCATGGGATGTCCCGTGCAGGACATGATCCAAGCCGACGCCGAGTTGGCCTGCATGAAGGTCGACGGCGTGCGCAAGGTCGAGGTGACCTTCGTGTGGTCGCCGCCGTGGGGCATGGACAAGATGTCCGACGACGGCAAGAAGCAGATGCGGATGTTCGGCTTCAGCGTCTAGCCACGGCGCGAACCGAACTCGGCGGCGCCCCACGAGGGGCGCCATTCTGCTATGACGGGTGCGTGTTCTTCCGTCGTACGCCACCGGTCGACGAGCGCCTCGAGCGCTGGCGGGCGCTGGCGGCGCGGCTCGAGCTCGCCGACGCCGCGGACGTGGCCGAGCGGATCCGGCGATGGCTCGATCTGGACGTCGCGTCGCTGGGGCCCATCTACGCGCTGCGCCGTGAGGGGTTGCCCACGGCGTACCTGTTCGACGCGGTGAGCGAGCGGCGCGGCCCGAGCGGCGTGGTCGCGGTCGTGCGAACCACCTGCATGGTCCGCTCCGAGACCCCGATCGCCCGCGTCGCCTTCCGCGCCTTGCCGCGCCAGGACAAGGTGCTCGAGTCCCTCCAGGCGAGCCGCAGCGGAGCCGTGCGACTGGCGTTGCCGAACGACCCGGCGTTCGATGCCGACGTCAGCGTCTACGCGCGCGACGCCGATGGCGTGACGCTGCTGCTGACGCCGCCGGTCAGGGCGGTGCTGCGGCGACTGCTGGTCGAGCGCTCCGCGCCGGACGTGAGCCTGGTCGTGGGCGAGCGCCACGTGGTGACGGGGTTCGCCGGTGGCGGCGAGGGCGCCCTCGAGACGCTCGAGCAGCTCCTGGCCGACACGCTCAGCCTCGTGTCGCTGCTGCCCGCCGTGCAGCGGGCGCACGACGAGCTCACACCCGACGATCTGCTCGATCTCGGCTGATGTCGGGGCCGTGCACGAGCCGGCGGCACGCCCCGCGCTCGGTGCGGCGGGTACGATGCACCCCATGGCTCGCATCTCGGTAGCAGCGGCGGACGCCCTCCTCGACCAGCGCCTCGACGTGCTCGACCACGGGTTCGTCCGCATGGTCGACTACCTCGGCGGCGACGCCCGCATCGTGCAGTCGGCGCGGGTCTCGTACGGCGATGGTACGAAGACCGTGCGCGAGGACCGCGCCTTGATCGACTACCTCTTGCGTCACCGGCATACCAGCCCGTTCGAGCAGGTGATCATCACCTTCCACGTCAAGATGCCGATCTTCGTGGCACGTCAGTGGATCCGGCATCGCACGGCCCGCGTGAACGAGATCAGCGGCCGTTACAGCGTCATGCGCGACGAGTTCTACGTGCCCGGCCCCGAAGCGGTGCGCTTCCAGTCGGAGTCCAACAAGCAGGGCTCGACCGACGTCGAGGTGCCCGAGGCGCTGCGCGAGCGCGTGATCGCGGCGTTGCGCTCGGACCAGCAGCGCAGCTTCGGCGAGTACGAGGCGCTGCTCGACCACGGCATCGCGCGCGAGCTCGCCCGGGTCAACCTGCCGTTGGCGCTCTACACCGAGATGTACTGGCAGATCGACCTCAACAACCTGTTCCACTTCTTGCGCCTGCGCCTCGATTGGCATGCGCAGTACGAGATCCGGGCGTACGGCGACGCCATCGCCCGCTGCGTTCAGGCGGTCGCGCCGCTGGCGTTCGAGGCGTTCGAGGAGCACGTGCTCCACGCGGTGACGCTGTCGCGCTCGGAGCTCGAGGCGCTGCGCGGCGCGCTCGATCCTGGCCGCCTCGCCGATGCGCTGGCCGCGTCGGGCCTGCGGCGTACGCGAAGGCAGGAGCTGTGGCGCAAGCTCGG
>SLSM01000195.1 GCA_007130445.1 Trueperaceae bacterium
GCTGCCAAGACGGGACGGAAGCCGTGGAATTGATCCATCGCGTACGACCAGTTCCACGCGATGCCCCGGGTGTCCTCCATGTTCCAGATCCAGTGCCAGTAGGCACCGACCAGGCCGGTGAGGATGGCCGCCCACATGGTGATGATGAACGCCCAGCGCACCCACGGGGTCTTGCGGTCGAAGAAGATCCAGACGGTGAAGATCACGCCTGGGATGGTGATCCAGAACGGGATCAACGACTCCCAGGTGTCGAGCCAGTGGCCGATGATGAAGAGCTCGACCGGGTACATGACGAACGCTCCCAAGATCAACAGCAGGAGCACGACCCGGACGATCTCGAGCGTACGTGCCGTGGTGGTCGTTGCGCGTCGAAGCGCGGGTATCACGGAGCACCTCCTGGGGTGTAGGAACCGTGCCCAACGCGGCAGCGCGTGGCTTCACGGTCTGAGCCGAAGCTCTGTAGCCTCACCTACGATTCTTCCGACCCAAGAATCATTTGTCAACGTCGATGCGTGATAGCGGCATTCGTCCCGGACGACCTCACGCACGCTTCACACAGCCCCTCGAGCACCAGGTGGTCACTGGTGACGCGGAACCCGAAGCGCTCCTCGACGAGGCCGTAGAACGCGTCGGTGACGTCGTGATGCACCTCACGCTCGGCGCCGCAGCCGCGGCACACGAGGTGATGGTGCGCGGGGTTGGGCCCGGCGAGTTCGTAGTGCGTCTGCCCCTGCTGCTCGACCGGCCGGATGAGCCCACGCTCGCTCAGGAAGTGTAGGTTCCGGTACACCGTCGCGTCGTTGACCGTCGCCTCACGCGTCCGCACCGCCGTGCACACCTCACGAGCACTCAACCGACCCCCGCTCTCGCAGATCACGTCCATGACGAGCTCGCGCTGATGTGTGACCCGGTAGCCGGCAGCCCGCAGGGCGCGTTGGTAGTTCCAGGTGTGGTGCGACATGCTCGGTACGGAGTGTACGCGCGCGCGGTCACCGATCGCCGGTACAGGTGTCCGCCCGGATCAGGCCTCAGGCGAACACGGCAGCTCGACGCGCAACCTGGCCCCGCCCTCGCTGCGCGGTAGGACGCCCACCGTACCCCCGTGCAGTGCGACGATCGCGGCCACGATGGACAGCCCCAGGCCGGAGCCGCCAGATCCGGAGCGACGCGAAGCGTCGACCCGGTAGAAGCGTCGGAACACGTGCGGTACCTCGTGCGCGGCGATACCGGGACCGTCGTCGAGCACCTCGAGCACGGCTCGTGCGCCCTCACACCGCACCACGACGTCGACCGCGGTGCTCTGTGCCGCGTGGAGCAGCGCGTTGTCGACGAGCGCGTTGAGCACCTGCCGCAGCCGTTCCGCGTCGGCGTCCACCCACACGCGCTCGGAGTCGATGCGCAACTCCACGCCAGCACTGGCGGCGCGGGCCTGGAAGGCGGAGACCGCGTCACGCGTGAGCGCACCGAGGTCGAGCCGCCGGCGATGCAGGGTCAGCGCACCGGCTTCGGCCAGGGTGACCAGACGGAGATCGGCGACCAGACGACCGAGCAGGTCGACCTGCTGCAGGAGCTGCTCAAGGGTTTCGTCGTCAGGCTGCATGAGCCCGTCCTGAAGAGCCTCGAGCTCGCTCTTGAGGACCGTGAGCGGCGTGCGCAGCTCGTGCGCCACGTCCGTCGTGAAGCGCTGCCGCTGGTCTTCCTCGGCCTGCAGGCGATCTGCGGTGTCGTTGAACACGCGCGCCAACGCACGCACGTCGGTCGGGCCGTGCGGTCGTGCACGCACGCGGCGCTCGCCGGCGCCGTAGCGCCGCGTGACCTCTGCCAACCGGGCGATCGGCGCACTGGCTCGCAGTGCGATCACGCCACCCACCGCCATGGCGACCACGAGGGCGATCGCGGCGGCCCTGAAGGTCGCCGCCTGCAATTCGGCGAGCAGGGCCCTCGACGCGCCCGTCGCGCCTCCAGGCTCGGCGACTGGACCGGCTCCGCCGGGGCCTCCGCCACGGGGGGCCTGCGCGACGCCGAACGCGCGTGGCACGCGCTCCGACGCCGCGCGGTAACTCAGATACCCGGTCAGGCTGGCCGAGAAGAGCGCCGTGAGCGCCACGGTGAGCAAGACGCGGACCGCGAGACTCACGGCCTCAACCGGTAACCGACGCCGCGCACCGTCTCGAGGTGCTCGGCGCACGCACCCAGCCGACGCCGCAGGTTCTTCACGTGCGCGTCGACCGTGCGCTCGTCGGTGAAGCCGTCCGTGAGGCCCTCGAGGAGCTCCTGACGGCGCAGGGCGACGCCGGCTCGGGCGGCGAGCGCAGCGAGCATGCGGAACTGCGTGGGGCTGATCTCCAGGCGCGTCTCACCGCAGTACGCCGCGAAGGCGTCGAGGTCGACCCTCAACGCCCCGACCGCATGCTGGCGGGCGCTTCGCACGCGCCCGGACGCGCGCCGCAGGACCGCGTGGACCCGCGCGACCACCTCGCGCGGGCTGAACGGCTTGATCACGTAGTCGTCCGCGCCGACGCCCAGGCCGGTCAGCCGGTCGTCCTCTTCCACCCTGGCGGTCAGCATGATGATCGGAACGTCGGATGTCGCACGGATGTGCTTCGCCACGGCGACGCCGTCGAGTTCGGGCAGCATCAGGTCGAGCAGGATGAGGTCGGGCGACGCAGCCCGCCACAGCTCGAGCGCCCGCTTGCCGTCGCCGGCGCGCTCGACCTGGAACCCCTCGGCGCGCAGGTACCGCTCGAGCACCGCCGCGATCCGGGCCTCGTCCTCGACGATCAGGATGCGCTCACCGGGCATGGCGCCTCAGTCTACGGCCGTCGGCGGCACACCGACCGGGCTCGGCATGCTGCTCGATGCGCCGGGACGTGATCGCTTCAGAGCGCTCAGCGCTCGCGCTGACCGTGCGGCCCACGCTCCATCGGCTCCATACGGCGCTGCCGGTCCTCGCCGGCGGCACGTGGTCCGCGCGCCGCATCGGCACGCTGCGCCATCAACGTCTGGCCCGTGGCGTGCTGACCACCCGCGATCCCCTCGCGGTCGACGACGGTGTCGAACACCTCGCTGCCACGCGCGACCATGCGCTCGGCTCGTGCCGCGGTGATCTCGCCTGCGTCGAGCAGGGCAGCGATGGCGTCGGCGCGCTGGCCCACGAACGCGGCTTGCAGCGCCGCCCGGCCGATGCCTTCCTCGGCGGCGATCATGGCGATCGATGCGCCCGCCTCCTTGCGGGCGTGCAGCTCGTCTTCGCTCAGGCCGATGGCGCCGTGCAGGGCGCCGCGCATGCTCGAACCGAGCTGGCTCGGTCCGAACTGTCCCCCCTGTTGCAGCTGCAGCGACTGTTCACGAACCGCCGCGCCGGCCCGGGGAGCGTCGGCGCCACGCGGGCCTTGCGCGAACGCGAGGGTGGCCAGCAGGAGGGCGGCGATGGGAACGAGGATCTTGATCATGGTGGTGCTCCTTCCGTCTCGGCGGGACCGAGCGTGGTCGGAGCATAGGAGCGTGCACGTGAACGTTGTGCGAACGCTTTCGAACACGCACCATTCGCCCGCGCCAACGTCGACGCCCCGGCAGCGGACGACCCGGTATCGTGGCGCATCGTGCCCAAGCTCCTCCACACCGCGGATTGGCACCTGGGGAAGCGCCTGAAGCGCTTCGACCTGGCGAACGAGCAGCGCGAGGCGCTCGAGCGGCTCCTGGACGTCATCGACGACGAGCAGCCCGACGTGGTCGTGGTCGCCGGCGACGTCTTCGACGTCCCCGAACGGCAGCCGCTCTCGGCGATCCGAACGTGGACGTGGATCACGCACGAGATCACGCGCCGCGCCCCGATCGTGGCGATCCCCGGCAACCACGACCACGCCGAGCGCATCGGTTACAACACGCACCTGACGCGCGCCAGCGGCCTCTACATCCTCAACGACTTGGAGCGCAGCCACGAGGGCCTGGTCCTCGCGGGGCTCGAGCTGTTCGGCCTCCCCTTCCACAAGCCGGCGCGCGTCCGCGCCCTCCTGGACCGCGAAGCGACCGACGACGGCGCGCCGGTCGAGATCGACGACTTCGACTACGACACGGCGATGCGGCGCCTCGTCGACCGCGCCCTCGGCACCAGCCGCGGAGCGCACCCGCGCGTCGCGCTCGCCCACGCCTTCGTCGCCGGCAGCGGCGAGGAGGACAGCAGCGAGGACCCCATCATGGTCGGCGGAGCCGGGGGCGTGCGAGCCAGCACGCTCGCGGCCTTCGACTACGTCGCCTTGGGGCACCTACACGCCCCTCACGCCTCGAGCCGACACCCGCACGTGCGCTACGCCGGCAGCCTCTACCCCTACGCGTTCGACGAGCACCCCTCGAAGAGCGTCACGATCGCCAGCTGGGACGACGGCGCGACCGCGGGCACCCGACCCGACGTGAGGACCGTGCCGATCGAGGTGCGCCGCCAGGTCCGCGTCATCGCGGACAAGCACTTCTCGGAGGTGCTGCGCGAGGGCGAGGCGCTGCGCACGGCCGCTGACCCACGCGTCGACGACTACGTCCTGGCCAGCGTCTCCGACCGCGATCCCATACCGCACGCACAAGCGCGCCTGAACGAGGTCTTCCCGAACGCGGTGTTCGAGCAACGCTGGCTCGACGTCGCCGCCGACGAGGCCTTCGACGTTCCGGACCCGAGCCGGCACTCGGTCGAGCAGGTCTTCGAGGCCTTCTACGCCCACGTGTACGGGGCCGACGAGCGGCTCGGCGAGCTCGAGCGAGCGGTGCTGCACGACGCGCTGCAACGGCTCCAGGGCGAGGGCGACGCATGAGGCCGATCAGGCTCGTCCTGACGTCGTTCGGCCCCTTCCTCGGGAGCGTCACCGTCGACTTCGAACGGCTCGGCAGGCACGGCATGTTCTTGATCCATGGCCCGACGGGTGCCGGCAAGAGCACGCTGCTCGACGCCATGACCTTCGCGCTCTTCGGCGACGGCAAGGGAGGACCGGAACGCGGCGGCTCCAGCTTCGTGAGCAGCCTCGCCCCCCTGGAGCGCACGCGCGTCGAGCTCGAGTTCACCGTCGGCGCCGCGCGTTACCGCGTCGTTCGTCACCCGACCCAACAGGTCGCGCGTACCCGCGGCGGCGGGAGCGCGGGGGTCACGCGCCAGGCCGAGGCGCGCCTCGAGCGTCTCGACGCCGCCGGCGGCGTCGCAGAGACGGTGGCCGAGAAGGCGACCGACGCGAGCCACGCCGTCCAGGCGCTGCTCGGGCTCGGTGTGGAGCAGTTCCGTCAGACCGTCGTGCTGCCGCAGGGCCAGTTCCGCGAGGTCGTGACCGACGAGAAGGCACGCGAGACGGTCCTCAAGCGGCTCTTCGACACCCAGCGCTTCGCCGATCTCACGACCCATCTCAAGGGCATCGCCAGCGAGCTCAACCAGGCGGGCGAGGCGCAACGCCGCGCGCGCGACCAGGTGCTCGAGCAGGCAGGGGTCACGCGCCGCGAGGCCCTCCAGACCGCCGTGACGGAGGCCGTGACGGCGCTCGACGGCGCAACCGCCCGGCGCGCGCAGCGCGAGACCGAGCGCGACGCCGCCCACGCGACACGGCTCGAGGCGATCACCACGCTGGCGCGGTTCGAGCAGCTCGACGCTCACGAGGAGCGCCTGCGCA
>SLSM01000360.1 GCA_007130445.1 Trueperaceae bacterium
CGAGCCCGGCGCCGAGGGCCCACGGCCGCACGACACGTGCCACGGGGCCCAGCGACACGAGGTCGGCGAGGTCGACGGGTGTGGTGTGCAAGGCAGCGTCGCGCCCGTACTCGGCGCGCCAAGCGGGCGTGCCGCTGCCGTACCGGAGCGTTGCGACCGGCAATGGGCCGCGCTCGCCCGGATCGGGAAGCGCGAGAACGGGGGCGTTGCCGGCCGTGAGCGCTGCGACGTCGTCGGGGGCGCCGGGGCTCCACCACCAGACCATCAGGACGATCGCCAGGCCGACGGCGCCGACGGCGAGCAGCGCCGGCACCACGCGCGGTGAGGGGCGTTCGCCCGGTACCACGCGCGTGTGCGTCAGACGGCGAAGCAGTACGGCGGCCAGCACCAGCAGGGCGCCGGTCCCGCCCCACACGCCCCACGTGGCCGCCGCGACGAGCGGCGCGACGCCGCTGAAGCCGATCAGCAAGATGGCCGCGCCGGCCGTCGCCACGAGGAACGCGCCGCCGAGCACGCGGGCCCAGTCCACGGCGATCCAGCGCACGAGGCCGATGGTCAGGCCGCCGAGGCCCAGCAGCGCCACGCCGAGGGCGGCGCCGATCAGCAGGTCGACGACGGTTCCGAAGGGCAGCCGCAGGGCGGTGCCGATCCACGCGGAGAGCGCCACCAAAGCGATCCGCGCGCCCCATCCGAGCGCCAGCCTGGTCGTGTCGCCGCGGGGGCGGCCCGTGCCGGATGCACTATCGATGGGTGGGTGAGACGAGGTGCTCATGACCTCATCCTGGCTGCTCGTCGATGGCAGCGCCAGTGACGACGGGACCGAACCGGCTGGCGGCTCGGTTGTGCTCGTCGCGACGATCGACTCTTGTAGCGCGCACATGGGCGGTGCCTGCATCGCTCCGAGCATGGGCCGTAGCATGGCCGTGTGCTGACACTGCTCGGGTCACCGACCGTGGAACTCGCAGACGGTCGACGCCTGCCGTTGCCCGCGACGCGCCCCGGTGCGTTGCTCGCCTACCTCGCCTGCCGCGGCGACTGGGTCGCGCGCGACGAGCTGGCGTTCCTGATGCGCCCGGACGTGCCGGACGCCGACGCGCGGCGCTACCTAAGGCAACTCCTGCACCGAGCGGCGGCGTTCCCCTGGGTGGCCGGCCTCGAGGTGGTGGACGATCGCGTTCGCTGGAGCGTCGCGAGCGACCTGATGCTCCTGCGCGAGGCGGTGGCGCACGGCGGCGCCGCCTGCCTCGCCGGCGCCCCGCCTGCGCCGCTGCTGGCCGGGTACGCCCCCCCGGGCGTGCCCGCCTTCGTGGAGTGGCTGGAGCTCGAGCGCGAGCAGGTGGCGGCCGCCTGGCGCTCGGCCGCCTTGCGGCACGCCCGCGAACGCGAACGCGCCGGCGACGACGAGGCGGCGATCGAGGCGCGCGAGTGCGTCCTGAGCGCGGCGCCGCTCGACGAGACGACGGTGCAGGCACTGATGCACGCCTGCCTGCGCAGCGGCGCCGCCGAGCGCGCGCTCGAGGCGTACGAGCGCTTCGCCCTCGCCCTCGAGCGCGAGGTGTCGGGCGCGCCGCTCGAGGCGACGCAGGCGCTCGCCGACGCGGCGCGGCGCGCGCTCGCAGCGGGCCAGGGCGGTGGCGCGCGCTCCGTCGCACCGCGCGACGGCCTACCGCTCCCGACCAGCGTCTTCGTCGGGCGCACCCATGAGCTCGAGCGCTTGACGTCCTGGCTCGGCGGTGCGGCGCGGCTGGTGAGCATCGTCGGCCTGGGCGGTGCCGGCAAGACCAGGCTCGCCCTCGAGTACGCGCACTCCGTCGGGGGCGACCTCGACCTGGGCGTGCGCTTCGTGCCGCTCGCCGGGTTGGACAGCATCGACGAGGTTGTCGCAGCGCTCGCGTCTCGGGTCGGGCTCGCATCGTCGGTGTCGCCGACGCCCCAGGCGGTGGGCGCCCAGATCGGTGTGTCGACGGCGCTGCTGGTGCTCGACGAGGCCGAGCACCTCCCTCCGGAGCGTCTTGGCGCAACGCTCGTGGGCGTGCTCGAGGCCGCGCCTGGTCTGCGCGTGATCGTCACATCGCGGCGACCGCTCGGCGTGGGCGCCGAGCACGTCCTGCGGCTCGGCGGGTTGGCCGTCGCCGCGTCGCCGCCGGGTGAGGACGATGGCCGCGCGAGCGCGACGAGCGATGCGGCGACCCTGTTCCACCAGCGCGTGTCCCGCCTGGGCTTCGAGCTCCCGGCAGACGACGCGACGCGCGCCGTCGTCGCCGACCTCTGTGAGGCCGTCGACGGTCTTCCGCTCGCGCTCGAGCTCGCGGCGGTGCAGGCGCGCGTGCGCCCGCTGCCGGACATGGTCGCGGAGCTGCGGCGCGGTGCCGACGTCCTGCGCACGGCCGCGGACGACGTGCCGGAGCGCCACCGCAGCCTCGATGCGCTCTTGAGCCAAGCGTGGGACGCGCTGTCGCAAGGCCAGCGCGACGCCCTGGTGCGCCTCACCGTGTTCGGCGCCGGCTGTTCGCTCGCGGCGGCGGACGAGGTCGCGGGAGCCGACGTCGAGACCGTCGCCACGCTGCTCGAGCGCTCGTTGCTCCGCCGCGTCGGCGAGGACCGCTTCGAGGTGCACGCACTGGTGAGGCGCGCTGCACCGTCGACGCCGGACGACACGACGCTCGATGCGCACGCGCGCTTCGTGCTCGGTTGGTTGGCCGGACTGACGCCGGCGCTGGTGGGCGGACCCGAGCAGGTCGCCGTGCTCGAGCGCGTGCACGCGGCCCTCGATGACGTCCGGCGGGCCTGGACGCGTGCGCTCGAGATCGCGTTCGGCGAGCGCGCTGGTGAGGCCTTCGGACCGATCGAGGCGCGCCACGCGCTCGACGCCGCGCTCACCGCGCTCGATCACGCCCTGCACGCCCGCAGCCTGCGCGACGTCGCGTTCGTCCTGTACGCGGCCACCGTGCGGGCCTCGGAGGCCAGCGCCCGGGGTGGCGACGCAGCGTCGCTCCGCGTGTGGTCGCGTTCCCAGGTCCGCCTCGCGAACGTCGAGCGGAACCGCGGCGACACCGAGGCCGCGCGGTCGCGCCTCGTCGCGACGCTCGACGTCCTCGAGGCGCACGGGGCCCCCGTCGACGCTGCGCGGGCGTCGCTCGAGGCGAGGCTCGAGCTCGCCAAGGTCGACGAGACCGTCGCCGCCTACGTTCGCGCCATCCACGGCTACGGGGGCGTCCTGGACGGCGCGACCGCCCGGGGTGACGACGACCTGACCATCCAGGCCCACACCGGCATCGGGAACGTGCTGTTCGCGTCCGGAGGGGACCTCGAGCGGGCCATGCAGCACTACGACGCGTCGGTCGCGCTGGCGCGCGGCGTCGGCGACCGTGACCTGCTGTCGCTGGTGCTGATCAACCTCGGTGCCGGGCACTTCGATCTGGGCCGGCCGCAGGCGGCGCGGCGCGCCTGGAGCGAGGCTGCCGAGCTCGCCCTGGCCATCGGGCATCGCCAACGCGAGGCCGTGGTGCTCAACAACCTGGCCGCCGTCTCCGAAGCGCTTGGCGACACCGAGGCTGCGAGGCACGCGTTCGACCGCAGTCTGGCGCTGCGCCTCGAGGTCGGCGATCGGGGGGGTGCGGCGCGCGTGCTGCTCAACCTCGGCCGCCTCGCGCAGCGCACCGGCGCGCTGGACGAGGCGGACGCGTACCTCGAGGCATCGGTGCGCGAGCACGAGGCCCTCGACGACCCGGCCGACCTCGCGTGGGCGCTCGCGACGCACGCGCGCGTGCGGACCCTGCTCGGCGATCTGCGCAGCGCACGCCGCGCCACCGAACGCGCGCTGCGGATCGGTCGCCTGTCGGGCGACCGGGTCGGGACGCTGGCCGCGCTGCTCGCCCTCGCCGCGGTCCTGGGAGGCTCCGGGCGCCGCGATCGCGCCGTGGCGCTGGTCGAGGCCGTGGCGGCGCTCAGCGTCGGACGCGACGCCGGCATCCACGCCTCCGCCACGGCGCTGTGCGCTGAACTCCGCGCCGCGAGCGCAGCGGCCGAGACCGACGCCGATGGCGGTGGCGTCGCGACGGGCGACGAGCGGCGGGACCTCGACGACCTCGAGACACTCGCGGCGAGCGTGCTCGGCGAGATCCGGCGCTGAGTCCGGGCGCGCTTGTCGACGGCGACCAGTTCGTGGTGTACTCCCTCCCACGTGCCGCCAGCGGCGGCACGCCGATCGTGAGCGGGCGAGGGACCTGGCCCTACGACCCCGCAGCAGCGCGCGGTCATCTCCGCGGATGCTTCCCCCAGCCGGGCGCGTGGCCACGACGATCGGGCCGCCGCCGGGGAGATCGGGGCGAACGCCTCGTCTTCGTACCCGACCCCATCGACGTCAGGGTCCCGACGCGGGACGCCGGTCGCCCGGGGTGGGAGGAGGCGACGATGCACGCGCAGAGCACACCACATACGACCACGACCCGAACGGCCGAGCGGCGAATGCGCGGCGCGGTGGTGGGCACGCCCTAGCCGTCCACCGCCGCGCACATGCGACGCCCCCCGAGGCTGCCGCGCGCGCGCGGCAAGCACCCGTCACGCCCGTTGGAGAGGAACCCCGTATGCCCCACCGCTTCGAGACGCTGCAGGTCCACGCCGGTTACGAGCAGGCCGACCCGACCACCAAGAGCCGCACCGTCCCCATCTACCAGACCACCGCGTACGCGTTCGACGACGCCGATCACGCCTCGCGGCTGTTCCACCTGCAGGAGTTCGGCAACATCTACAGCCGGATCATGAACCCCACCAACGACGTGCTCGAGAAGCGCGTCACCGCCCTGGAGGGGGGCGCGATGGGTCTCGCGGTGGCGTCGGGGCACGCCGCCGAGTTCCTGGCCATCGCGACGCTGGCCGTGGCAGGCGACAACGTGGTGTCGAGCCCGCACCTCTACGGCGGCACCGCCAACCTGTTCCGCGTGACGCTGCCGCGCCTGGGCATCGAGGTTCGCTTCACCGGCACCGAGGCGACGCCCGAGCAGTTCGACGCGTTGATCGACGATCGTACCCGGGCCGTCTACGTCGAGTCGATCCCCAACCCGTCGCTGCGCCTGCCCGACCTGGACGCCATCGCAGCCGCTGCCCACGCCCGCGGCGTGGCGGTGCTCGTCGACAACACCGGCGGCATGGCCGGATACCTGTACCGACCGATCGAGCACGGCGCCGACGTGGTGATCCACTCCGCGACGAAGTGGATCAACGGCCACGGCACCGGCATCGGCGGCGTGCTGGTGGACGCCGGCACGTTCGACTGGGGCAACGGCCGCTACCCGCTCTTCACCGACCCGAGCCCGGCGTACGGCGGCCTCGACTTCTGGGAGGTGTTCGGCAGCGGTGGGCCCTTCGGCAACGTCGCATTCGCGATCCGCGCGCGGGTCGAGGGCCTGCGCGACCTCGGGGCCGCGCTCGCGCCGTTCAACGCGTTCTTGCACCTGCAAGGGCTCGAGACGCTGTCGCTGCGCGCCGACCGGCAGGTCGCGACCACCTTGGCGCTGGCGGAGTGGCTCCAGACCCAGCCGGGTGTCACCGCGGTCCACTACCCCGGGTTGCCCGACCACCCCGACGCCGAGCGCGCGCGCCGCG
>SLSM01000030.1 GCA_007130445.1 Trueperaceae bacterium
CGGGACGGAGACGCGACGCCGATGGTGGAGATCGACGTACCGGGCACGGCGCGCATTCGCACGGCGCGCGTCATCGTATCCGCGAGTCTGCGCGACGACGTCGTCTTGCCCGGTACGCATCCCAACGCAGGTTCGGCGGGCAGTCACGAGGACGCGAGATCGTTGCAGACGCCCCAGTCGGACGGACGCGGCGTCTCCGTCGATGCCGACACGGTTGCCGCCGTCGCGATCTCGACCCCACGTCCGTTCCGTGCCACCGGCGTCTCTCTGGCCGTACTGCCGACCGTCGCCGGCACGGAGCTGGTCGTGGAGATGCGCGCCGATACCGACGGCGAGCCAAGCGGTCGCGTGATGGCGGCGGGCCGAGTGGCGCTCGGGAAGCTGCACCGGCCGGCGTGGGTGGCCGTACCGTTCGCCGCTCCCGTCTTCGTCACCGCCACACCGATGTGGCTCACCGCGCGTGCGGTCGCTGGCGGCGCCGTGTGGCTCACGGCCGTCGGCGTTGGCACCACCATCGTCGGGGACGACGAGGGCGAGGGGGGCACGTGGCGCGGGCGGCTGCGCCTCGAAGGACGTCGCGCGCTCCATGCCTTTCGCGCCACCACCGCTCCAACGGCGGTTCCCGAGTCCGAAGGCGGGGCCGCAGGTCCCGCTGAGGCAGGCTTTCGGGCGCGCCTGGGGGCGAGGACGATCGTGCCCGTGCCCGCAGGCGAAGATCTCTATGTGATCGACCTTGCCGCCGCGCTGACCGAATGGCTCGCGCGTGAGCCGAGGGTGGCAGACGAGCTGGTGAAGGTGCCACTCGAGTTCCGGTTCGGCAGGCGCGGGCTCCTGACCGTCTACCCGCCTGTCGTGCACTTCGACGCTTGACGATCGACCGACCGTGTCGACCGCAGCGCGCTCCGACGCACGAGCCCGCGGTCGACGGCATCGCGGTACGCATCGCACAGCGTCTGCAGCGAGAAGCCCGAGGCCAGCAGGTCCAGGAACGTCCGTGCCGGCGTGATGTAGGCGAGCAAGCCCTCGCCATGCACGTCGTCGAGCCCGAGCGCCGCGGCGACACCCTGGTCCGAACTCTCGTCAGTGCGCCGGCGTTCGGTGCTGCGCTGACCAGCGCCGCTCGAGCGCGCCGACAGACCGGGGATGCGCCACCACCGCGCGCCTTGCCTGTGCGACGCGTGCATCCAGCCCTCGCGCATGCCGCAGATCGCCGCGATCCCGAGCTCGTACCGTTACGAGCCGATGCGTGCGTCGAGCGCAAGCGTCGGCGTTCGAACTCCGTGGCCGCGAAGAGGTCGCTGGCGATCTGCAGGATCTCGTTCGCCTGCTTCCCCTCCGTGAGCTCCGGACCCCGAATCGTCTCCGGCGGTGCACGGTCCTTCGTCTGCTGGCCTGTCGTGCATGGAACGCCCCCTTCTCTCCTCCTGGTGCGTGGAGAGCCTCCATCGAACCCAGCGTGAGCCGTGCCGACGGCAGCGCCACATCACCACTCGATAGACTCGCGCCCAGGAGGTGCTGATGATGTCGACGATGATGGCGGCCGTGGTCGAGCGCCACGGCGGCGTAGAGCAGGTCACGGTGAAGCCGTGGCCGATCCCGCAGCCGGGCCCGGGTCAGGTGCGGGTGCGGGTACGCGCCGCCGCGCTGAACCGCGCCGACCTCGGGCTCCTGCGCGGCCTGTCGGGGCCTGGGCTTCGACCGAAACGCCTGCCGATGGTGCCCGGCGTCGACTTCGCGGGTGAGGTCGACGCGCTCGGCGACGAGCCGCACGCGACCGCGTGGCGTACCGGCGACCGCGTCGTGGCGTATCCCGGCGTGTTCTGTGGCCGCTGCCGGTTCTGCCAGGCGGGCGAGGAGAGCATGTGCGTGAGCTACCAGATCATCGGCGAGGAGATGGACGGGGGCTTCGCCGAGTACGTCGTCGTGTCGACCGAGAACCTCGAACGCGTCCCGGACGACGTCTCCTTCGAGATCGCGGCCGCGGCGCCGGTCGCCTTCACGACGGCCTGGCGCATGCTGATCACCTGTGCGCGCCTGACGCCGGGCGACACGGTCTTGATCGTGGGCATCGGTTCCGGCGTCTCGACGGCGGCGATCGCGCTCGCTCGTCGGGTCGGGGCGCGCGTCCTGGGAACCACGCGGCTCGAGGCGAAGGCAGCTGTCGCCCGGGCGCTCGGCGTGGAAGCGGTACGGGTGGGGTACGACACGCCGTTCGACGAGTGGGCGATCGAGTCGACGAACGGCGAGGGGGTCGACGTGGTGGTGGACTCGGTCGGCGCCGCGACGTGGCGCGCCAGCATACGGAGCCTTCGGAGCGGCGGCGCGCTCGCGATCTGCGGCGCCACCAGCGGCGACGATCCGAGCTTCAGCATCCGCGAGATCTACCAGCGCCACCGCAGAGTGCTCGGTGCCCCGCTCGGCAACAGGCGCGACTTCCGCAGGGCGATGGGGCTCGTGTTCGCCGGTGAGGTGGAGCCGGTGATCGACCGTCGTTATCCGCTGGCGCAGATCCGCGACGCTCTGGCACGGCTCGAGGCCCACGAGCAGGTCGGCAAAGTGGTGGTGTCGCCGTGAGTGTGGACGCGACGATCGTCGCCGTCGGTGACGTGGCCTTTCAGCAGATGCCAGCGGCGGCGACGCTCACCGCCTGCAGCGAATGGTCGGCACGGTGGCGCGACGCGGGTCCGTGCGTGGTGTTCGGCAACCTCGAACTCCCGCTGACGAGCCGGGGCACGCCTGCCGACAAGCCGGTGGCGCTGCGCGGACCGCCGGATGGAGCCGGCGCGCTGCGCAGCATGGGCTTCGACCTGGTGTCGCTCGCGAACAACCACGCTCTGGACTACGGGCCGCAGGGGCTGAGAGACACCATGGCGGCACTCGACGCCGCCGGCGTCGCCCACGTGGGCGCCGGTGTCGGCAAGCAGGCGTACCGAGCCGAGATCCGGACGCTGGGCGGGGCACGCGTGGCGTTCGTCGCCTTCTCCAGCACGCTGCCGCGGGGCTGGGCGGCGGCCGTCGACCGCCTCGGCGTGGCGCCGTTGCGTGTCCATCAGAGCGTGTACCTCGACGGTGCGCTGCAAGACGAGCAGCCTGGCACCGCGCTGAAGGTGTCGACCTGGCCGGACGAGACGGACCTGCGGCGCGCCGCGGACGTGGTCGCGCAACTCAAGCGCGATGGGTGTGACCTGGTGGTCGCGGCATTGCACTGGGGCGTCCCGCCGATGTGGCTCGCCCCGTACCAGGGCGCCCTGGCCGATTACCAGCGGCCGATGGCCGAGCGCCTGATCCACGCCGGCTGCGACGCCATCGTCGGCCACCACGCCCACGTGCCGTTGCCGCACGAGTTCGTGGACGGTGTACCGGTGTGCTACAGCCTCGGCAACTTCTACTTCCCGCCGTTCGCGATCGAGCACCCGCAGGAGGGGCCGGTCACACCAGGACTCATGGATGCGCCGCCGCCGCCGGACCTCGGCCACGGCACCGTAGCCGTCCTGCGAATCCACCAGCGGGCGATCGCGTCGGTCGAGGTGCTCGAGCGACCGACGTGGCCCGACGGCGACTGAAGCGTCGAAAGCACCGCCGGGTGGTGCGGCCGGGGACGCCTTGTCTCCTTCGTCGTCACGGCGTAGCATGAACGGCACGGATACGAAACGATGGTTCGCTATACGAAACACACACGTGTCGCGACCAGCCGTTCCTCGCCTAAGGGAGGCCCCATGAACGAGTTCGAACGCCGCGTCCTCGACGAGATCGATCTCGACCAACCCTGGTCGCTGATCGAGACGATGTCCACGATGGTTCGCGAGCATCCGAGCGACGTGGACGCCGCCATCGACCTCGTCGTCGAGCGACTCCGAGGCTACGGGATCGAACCCACCGTGCACCGGCCCGAGCTCTATCTGAGCCTGCCCAAAGAGGCCGACGTCACGGCAGCGGGACGCGTCATGCGCGCCAAGGCACCGGCCGCCAGCGCCTCCGCGCCGAGCGGCGTCGAGGCGGCGCTGATCCACGTCCCCGCCGATTACGCGCGCGCGGCCGACGACGTCTTCGGTGCCGTCGACGCCGACGAGACGACCCGCGCCGCTGTGGCCGGCAAGATCGTCGTGTCCGAAGGATTCGCCAACCCGGCCAACGTCTCGCGCTTCGAGTCCTGGGGCGCCGTGGCCGTGATCGCCATCAACCCCGGCGAGTACGTGCATTGGGGCACCTGCACGACCGTGTGGGGCAATCCGGGCCTCGACGACGTCGACCGCATCCCCAGCATCCCCGCCGTCAACGTCAACCGTTCCGACGGCGATGCGCTCCTCGAGCTCGCCGCGGCCGGCGGCCGCGCCACCGTACGGACCGTCCTCGAGGAGGGCTGGTTCCGCTCCAAGCTGCCGGTGGTCGAGATCCGCGGCAGCGAACACCCCGACGAGTTCGTGCTGCTCCACGGCCACATCGACGCCTGGGACGCCGGCGTCGGCGACAACGCCACCGGCGACGCCACCATGGTCGAGATCGCCAGGGTCTTGCACCAGCATCGCCATGAGCTCAAGCGCAGCGTACGGATCGCGTGGTGGCCCGGACACTCGACCGGGCGCTACGCCGGCAGCACCTGGTACGCGGACCGGTTCGCGCTCGAACTCGATGAGGGCTGCGTGGTGCAGATCAACTGCGACTCGCCGGGATGCCGCTGGGCGACCGAGTACATCGACGTGTCCCACACCGCCGAGACGCACGGCTTCGCGAGCGACGTGATCCGCGAAGTCACCGGCAAGACGATGCAAGGCGAGCGCGCGCATCAGGCCGGGGACTACTCGTTCAACAACATCGGCATCAGCAGCCACTTCATGCTGCTCTCGACGATGCCTCCCGAACTCCGCGCCGAGAAGGGCTACTACGCCGTCGGCGGCTGTGGGGCCAACATCGAGTGGCACACGGAGTTCGACACGATGCAGATCGCCGACCGCGACGTCTTGCTCGCCGACATCGAGATCTACCTGCTCTCGGTCCTCCGCCACGCCACCGCCGAGATCGTGGCGTTCGACTGGCGCGCCACCAGCGACGAGTTCGACGGCACCATCCGCCGCTACCAGGAGGCGGCGGGGGACCGCGTCGACCTCGCGCCGGCCCGCGAGGCCAACCGCGAGCTGCGCGCGGCGCTCGACACCTTCTACGACGCCATCGCCGCGGGCCGCGTCGACGCGGTCGTCGCCAACCGATCGATCCGCCGCCTCGCGCGGAGGCTGATCCCGATCAACTTCACCCGCGAGCCTCGCTTCTGGCACGACCCCGCGCTCACGACGCCCCCCCTCCCGGACCTGGCGCCCGCGCTCGATCTGGACCGGCTCGACGACGTCACGCTCGGGTTCGCCCGCACGACCTTGCTGCGGGCCCAGAACCGTGTCGTCGCGACGCTGCGGGAGGCGACGCGCGAGGTCGAGGCGGCCCAGGAGGTCACCCGATGAAGGACAAGCGCTACGACGGTTACCGCAGCTTCCAGTACCTCGAGCCGGGCGTCGACTACAAGCACTTCGATCTCGTCGATCAGATCGGCCGGGTCGCA
>SLSM01000286.1 GCA_007130445.1 Trueperaceae bacterium
GCGACACCTCCGAACCGCACCACAGTCGGTACGAGCCTGCCGGCACGAGGCCCGGTGCCAGGCGCGGCCGGTCCTCCTCGGCCGACGCGGCGCCAGCGACGACGGCGACGACGGCGACGACGGCGACGACCGAGGTCACGCCGATCGCCCGTGCCCACCAACGCACGTCACCACGCATGCGCGTACTCCATCTCGTAGCTCGACATTCCGCCGAGGTCGTCCGGGAGGCCGACGGTCCGCAGCACGATCTGCCACGCGCCACCGACGATCTCGGCGCCTTCGAGCGAGAACCGCACGGCGCCCGCCAGCACGGGGAACTCGAGCCGCTCGGTGTGCACTGCCCAGCCGATGGTCGTGTGCCAGCCGTCGCTCGGGGTGCCGTCGGCGTCGACCACCGCGGCGTCCTCGTCGCCCTCCAGGTGACGCACGATCGCCTCCGGTACGTCCTCACGGGCGACGCCTTGCGTCTCCCACATCATCAACAGCGTGGCCGCCGCCGGTGACTCGGCGAAGAACTCGAACTGCGCGACCGTCAAGTCGCGCGCTTCGAGGAAGGCGACGACCTCGGGATCGTCTTCGAGAGCCGAGCGGCCGAGCTCCTCGAACGCCGCGGCGGACACGTGCACCTCGGTCACCACCACCCAGGCGTCGTCGCCCAACACCTCGACACGCAGGCGATGATCGAGATGCCCGGAGCCGCCGTCGGTCGGCACGCGCACCTCGACCTCGCCGATGTCGTAGCGACCGCGCCAGCGCTCCTCGAACCAGGCCGTGCCGGTCGATCCGGGCTCGATCCGGCTCCGATCGACGTCCGGAGCGAGCACGTCGGCGGGCGGCCCGGTCTCGGCGAGCGCGCTGCTCGTCGCGGCCAGGAGCAGGCAGATAACGCCTGCGCGAACCCAGTTCCAGTCGAGTGGCATCGTCGTCCTCCTCTCGGACGTGACGGCAGCACCGTGTGCCGGCCAATGGAACGCGACGGTAGGGAGCGGCGGAGTGGTCGTTCGCATGCTAGCGCTCCCGGCACGCGCGTTGCGAGGCGCCGGCGTCGCCGCGATCACAGCCATCACACGCTGTGGGAGATCCCGCATGCGTCGTGCTAGCCTTTCTCCAGAACGTCCAGCACGCGTCGGAGGCCCATCATGGGTGCGTCGAACCGTCTCCCTTCCCTGCCCACTGGCACCCTCGTACGACGCCGGTCGCACACGGCCGGTTCCACGGTGCGACGCCTCTGGCGCCTGACGCTCGCCGCGCTCGCCGTGGCGTGCGCGCCGCTGGTCGCGTTTGCCCAAGACGCCCCGATCCCCGAGCGCTTCGCCACCACGCGCTCGGCCACCGACTACCCCGGCGGCGACCTCACGCCGATCTTCGACATCAGCCTGGAGCGCTGTCACGCCACCTGCCTCCGGCTCGACCAGTGCCTGGTCTTCACCTTCGACATGCGCAACGGCGCCTGCTTCCCCAAGGGCGCCGTCGGTGAGCCGATCGCCTTCGAGGGCGCGCTCTCGGGCGTGATCACCGTCCACGGCGCCGACGTCCTGGAACGGGCGCGAGACGCGCTGGCGACGCTGGGGTTCCTCACCGCCAGCGACGTGGACGCGGCACGCGAGCAGGCGCTCACCATGGCCGAGCGCTACCAGGCCGACGGCATGACGGAAGCCGCGCTGCTGGCGGCGGCCCGAACCCAACCACGCGCCCAGGCGATCCGCTGGACGGGAGCGGCCGTGACCGTGGAAGACGGCGGCGCGGCCTGGCTCGCACACGCACGCGCCCTCGCGGACGAGGCCGAGCGCAACCGGAACGAGCGCTTCGACCTGCACCGCCAGGCCGCGAACGCCGCCCTCAACGCCAGCTTGCGGCTCGGCGAGCGCGAACGCGCCGAGGCCCTCGTGCTGATGGCGCTGTCGCTGGAGGTCGGCTTCCGCGGGCAAGACGCGCTGGCCGCGCTGCGCCTCGCGGACCAGCTCCGCCCCGGCGTAGCGCCCGACGACCTCGCCCGGCTGCGCGAGCGCTTCGGCTTCCGCGTGCTCGCGCACGACGTCGACGCCAGCGGCCCCACGCCACGCATCTGCGTCAGCCTCTCGGAGGCCCTCTCCACCACCCGCGACTACGCGCCCTTCGTCGTCGTCGACGCACCCGGAACCGCCCTCGAGGTGGAAGGGCAGCAGCTCTGCGTGGCGGGCGTCGCCTACGGCGAGCGATACCGGCTGACGCTGCGCGCCGGGCTCCCCGGCGCCAGCGGCGACGCGCTCATGGCCGACGTGCCGCTCGACGTCTACGTGCGCGACCGCGACCCGTCGGTGCGCTTCCCCGGCCGCGGCTACGTGCTCCCCGTCTCGGGGCCGCGCGCGCTGCCGGTCGAGACCGTCAACGCCGATCGCCTCGAGCTGCGGCTGCTGCGCGTCTCGGACCGCAACCTGGTCGCCGCCATCCGCGAGGGGCAGTTCGCCCAGGCGCTCGGCTTCTGGGAGGGCGAGCGCTTCGAGTCGCTGCTCGCGGAGCCCGTTTGGGAGGGCACGGCACGCCTCGAGGGCCAACTCAACCGCACCACCGCCTCGCGGCTGCCGCTCGACGAGGCCGGCGCGCTGGAGCCGGGCGTCTACGTCCTGCGCGCGAGCGTCCCCGGGACCGAGCCGTTCACCACGCCGCCGGCCACGCAGTGGTTCATGGTCTCCGACCTCGGCGTCACCGCGCTCTCGGGCAGCGATGGCCTACACGTGGTCGTGCAGCGCCTGTCCGACGGCCAGGGCGTCGCGGGCCTGCGCGTGGCGCTGCTCGCGCGCTCGAACCGCGTGCTCGCCGAGGCCGTCAGCGACGACCAGGGCTTGGTGCGCTTCGGCGCCGCCCTGACGCTCGGCACGGGCGCCGCGGCGCCGGTCATGGTGATCGTCGAGGGCGACGACGACGTGGCCGTGCTCTCGCTCGACGACGCCGAGTTCGACCTCTCCGACCGCGGTGTCGCAGGGCGCCCCACCCCCGGGCCGATCGACGTCTACCTGACCACCGACCGCGGCGCGTACCGGCCCCTCGACGTGATCCACGTCACGGCCTTGGCGCGCGACACGAGCGCGCGCGCCATCGCCGGCCTGCCGCTCAGCGCGCGGCTGCTGCGGCCCGACGGCGTCGAGTACGCGCGCAGCCTCTCCGAGCACGAGCGCGCGGGCGGGCACGTCTTCTCGTTGCGGCTCGGCAGCGACGTGCCGCGCGGCATCTGGCGCGTCGACATCCACGCCGACCCGGACGTTCCCGCGCTGGCCAGCCGCACCGTGCTCGTCGAGGACTTCGTGCCCGAGCGCATCGACGTCGAGCTGTCGCTCGACGAGGGCCCGATCGACCTCGCCGCGCCGCCCGACCTGTTCGTGGAGGTTCGGCACGGCTTCGGCCCACCCGCGGCGGGGCTGCCGCTCTCGGGCAGCGTGAGCGTCTCCACCACCGACGAGGTGGAGGGGTGGCCGCGCTACCGCTTCGGCCGCTTCGACGAGCGCGTCGACACGCAGCGGCACGCGTTCGAGCCGGGACTCGTCAGCGACGCCGACGGCCGGCTGGTCGCGCCCCTGCCCGTGGGCCGCGTCACGCTCGATCCGCGACCGTACGTGCTCGACGTGCGCGCGACGATCGTCGACGGCGCCTCGCGCCCCGTCGAGCGCAGCCTCACGCGCGCGCTGCGCCCCACGGCGCCGGTGGTAGGCATCCGGCCCGGCTTCGACGACGACCTGCCGGAGGACGCCGAGGCCACCTTCGACCTCGTGCTGGTCGGACCCGACGGCGCGCTGGTGCCTGGCGACCTGCGCTGGCAGGTCGACCGCGTCCAGACCCGCTACCAGTGGTTCAGTCTCGACGGGCGCTGGTACTGGGAGCCCGTGAGTGAGCGGCAGCGCGTGGCCGACGGCGTGGTGCGCGTGACGGACGGCCCGGCCCGGATCGCCGTGCCGGTCACGTGGGGCCGCCACGAGCTGCGCGTGACCCGCGAGGGCGCCGCGTACGCCAGCGCCTCGGTGCCCTTCTCGGCGGGCTGGTTCGCCGCCGACACGACACGCGAGACGCCCGACCTGCTCGAGGTGTCGCTCGACGCGACCGAGTATGCACCGGGCGACACCGCTCGCCTGCGAGTCGTCCCCGAGCACGCCGGCGTGGCGCTCGTCACCGTCCTCTCCGACCGGGTGGTGGCCATGCGCCTCGTCCAGGTCGAGGGCGAGACCACCGTCGAGCTGCCCGTGACCGACGAGTGGGGCACCGGCGTCTACGTCACCGCCAGCCTGATCCGACCCAGCGACGGCCCCGAGCACCTGAGTTCGCGCAGTCTCGGCCTGGCCCACGCGGTCGTGCCGCCGGGCGACCGCGCGCTCGAGGCGGTGCTGCGCGTGCCCGACGAGACCCGCTCGCGCGGGCGCCTGGACGTGGTGCTCGAGCTGCCGGGCGGCGTCGACGGGCCCGCCTACGCCACGGTCGCCGCGGTCGACCTCGGGGTGCTCACGCTGACCGGCTTCGCGGCGCCCGACCCGCTCGGGCACCTGTTCGGGCAGCGGCGCCTGGGGGTCGCGATCCGCGACCTGTACGGCCGGCTGATCGACGCCCGCCACGGGGCGATGGGGCAGGTCCGCTCCGGCGGCGGCCTCGACGCCGACACCGCCCTGAGCGACGGCCCCGTCCCGGCCGAGGACCTGTTGGCCTTCTTCGCCGGCCCGGTGGAGCTCACCGACGGCCGCGCCGAGCTCTCGTTCGACCTGCCCGCCTTCGCCGGCACCGTGCGGGTGATGGCGGTCGTGTGGACCGACCACGCCGTCGGACAGGCGCAGGCCGACGTGCTGGTGCGCGACCCGGTGGTGGTGCAGCCCAGCCTGCCGCGCTTCATGACGCCGGGCGACGCGAGCCGCCTGCGGCTCGAGCTGACCCACGTCACCGGCCCGGCGGGCGCGATGGCCCTGACGGTCGAGGGCCACGGCCTGGGCGCGGCGCCGCCGAGCGTCGTGCTGGACGAGGGCGGGCGCGCCGTGCTCGACCTGCCCCTGCGTCCCACCGACGTGGGCGACCACGAGTACCGCGTGACGCTCACCACGCCCGACGGGCACGAACTCACGCGCGAGGTGCGCCTGAGCGTGCGCCACACCGACCCGGTGAGCGCGCGCACGTCGCGCGTGATGCTGGCGCCAAGCGAGCGCTTCCGCTTTGACGACGCCGCGCTGGCCGGCTTCCGGGCCGGCACCACCCGCGCGACGCTGGTCGCCGGCGCCGGCGCCGCGCTCGACACGCCGGGCCTGATCCAGCGGCTGCTCACGTACCCGTACGGGTGCACCGAGCAGATCGCTTCGAGTTTGCAGCCGTTGCTGCTGGCGCCCGAGATCGTGGTCGACATGGGCCTCATGAGCCAGGCCGAGCTGAGCGAGTTCGTCCAGGTCGCGATCGACCGCATCCTCACGCGGCAGCGGCGCGACGGCGGCTTCGGGCTGTGGGGCACCGACTGGTACGACCCGTGGCTCGACGCCTACGTCACCGACGTGCTGCTGCGCGCCGAGGCGC
>SLSM01000402.1 GCA_007130445.1 Trueperaceae bacterium
AGCGTCACGTACTCCCCCGGCGTCACGAAGCGCTCGGGTGGCGCCACCACGTTCACGGGCGCAGCCCACCCCCACGAGGCCAGGAGCGCGGCGACGAGGACGACGCTGGTGACGCGCATCACGCGTCACGCTACCAGCGGCCGTCGCGCGGCGGCGCGCGCTCCTCCACAGTGGCGACCTGCCCCCCGGCGGCCCGCGCCGCGGCGCTCGCGGTCGGCGGCGCCGGAGGCACCGCGAGCGTTCGCCGCGAGCGCTATGATGTGTGGGTCTGAACGTCCGTTGCTCGATGCCGAAGGGAGGCCTCTCACCGGTCCGCATCCGCCCGTGGCGCCACGCGCCGGCGGCTCCATCGTTCGTCCATACAGCACAGAGGTGAAACGAATGCGTCGATTCCTAGCGATCCTCCTAGCGGCCAGCCTGACGCTCGCCAGCGCCAACGAGATCGAGATCTTCTCGTGGTGGGCGGGCGACGAAGGTCCCGCCCTCGAAGCCCTGATCGAGGTCTTCGAGGAGCGGTTCCCCGGCGTGACCGTCGACAACGCCACCGTGACCGGCGGCGCCGGCGTGGTGGCCCGCGCCGTGCTGCGCACCCGCATGCTCGGCGGCGATCCGCCCGACTCGTTCCAGGTGCACGCCGGTGACTCCATCATCCAGACCTGGGTCGTGGCGGGTCGGATGGAAGACCTGACCTTCCTGTTCGAACGGGAGGGCTGGCTCGACGTCTTCCCGCAGGACCTGATCGAGCTCATCAGCACACCCGAGGGCATCTGGTCGGTGCCGGTCAACATCCACCGCTCGAACGTGATGTGGTACGTCCCCGCGAACCTCGAGGCCTGGGGCGTCGAGGCGCCGCAGACCTGGGACGCCTTCCTCGAGATCTGCCCGGCGATCCAGGCCGAGGGCGTCACGCCACTCGCGCTCGGTGAGGCCTGGACCCAGCTGCACCTGTGGGAGTCGGTCGCCCTGGGCGTGCTGGGGCCGGAGCGCTACTCGCAGCTCTTCACCGGCGAGCTCCCGTTCAACGACCCGGCTGCGGTCGCCGTGTGGGAGCGCTTCGGTGAGGTCATGGCGTGCACGAACTCCGACGCCGCCGGTCTCTCCTGGCAACAGGCCACCGACATGGTGGTCGACGGCGAAGCCGCCTTCAACATCATGGGCGACTGGGCGGCCGGCTACATGGCCACCACGCTCCGGCTCGAGCCCGGTGTGGGCTTCGGCTGGGTGCCGTCGCCCGACACGGCTGGCGTCTTCATGCTGCTGTCCGACTCGTTCGGCCTGCCCGTGGGTGCGCCCGACCGCGAGAACGCCATCAACTGGCTGCGCGTGCTCGGCTCGCGCGACGGCCAGGACACGTTCAACCCGCTCAAGGGCTCGATCTCCGCGCGCCTCGACAGCGACATGAGCCTCTACAACGCCTACCTGCAGTCGGCCGCCAGCGACTTCGCCAGCGACCGCCAGGTCGGCAGCTTGGCGCACGGCGCGGTCGGCAGCGACCCGTTCCGCGACAACTTCTACCTCGCGCTCGACATCTTCCTCGACACCGGCAATGCGCAGGCCGCGGCCAACGCCGCCTTCGCCGTCGCGCAGCAGTACGGCCGGGGGCGCTGACGCCCTAGGCTACGGTCGGGCTGGGGCGCACCGCGCCCCGGCCCGACCCGCCGCTGACCACCCATGGGACGCCTGACGCGCGACCGGCTCACCGCGATCCTGATGCTCCTGCCCTCGTTGGTGGCGCTGGGCATCTTCGTGTACGGCTTCATCGGTCAGACGGCGTACGTGTCGCTGACGAACTGGGGCCGCGACGCGGCGCAGGCGCTGGCCCTGCGACCCGAGTTGACCTTCGTCGGCTTCGAGAACTACACACGGCTCTTCACCGGGTTCCTCGAGACGCGCTTCCGCCAGGACCTGGTCAACCTCTTCTTCTTCACCGTGTTCTTCCTCGTCGGCACGCTGGGCCTCGGCCTGGTGCTGGCTATCTTGCTGGATCAGAACGTCAAGGGTGAGGGCTTCTTCCGCACCATCTTCCTGTTCCCGTTCGCGCTCTCGTTCGTCGTCACCGGCACGGTGTGGCGCTGGATGCTGCAGGCGAGGGGCGGGGTGAACCTCCTGCCCACCTACGTCGGCCTGCCGGCCGGTGAGTTCGAGTGGCTCACGACCCGCCAGCAGGTCTGGCGCTTCGACTGGAACCAGATACCGGCCATGACCGCGCTGCTGGTGGCCGCCGTGCTTGTGCTGCTCGCGTGGCGCGCGTGGGCGAGCGCTCGACGCGGGCGTGCGGCCACCATGGCCGTGCTCGGCGCCCTGCTCGCCGCCTGGTCGTTCACCGGTGGTCAGAGCGTCGCGCTGCTCCCCTTCCCCGAGACGCGCGGCTTCAACCTGGCGCTGATCGGCATCATCCTCGCGGCCGTGTGGCAGATGTCGGGCTACACCATGGCGCTCTACCTGGCCAGCCTGCGCGGCATCCCCGAGGAGCTGCGCGAGGCCGCCCGCGTCGACGGCGCGGGTGAGTACCAGATCTACCGATTCGTGGTGTTCCCGCTGCTGGGGCCGATCACGCTCTCGGCGATGATCATCCTGGGGCACATCAGCCTCAAGATCTTCGACCTGATCTTCGCCATGACCGGACCGGACCTGGCCACCACCAGCGTCCCGGCGGTGCTGATGTACCTGCGGGCCTTCCGCGGCAACCAGTTCGCCGACGGCGCCGCCATCGCGATGGTCCTGCTGGTGCTGGTCGCGACGATCATCATCCCGTACCTGTGGATCAGCCTGCGCGGCGAGGTGCGGCGATGACGCGGCAGATCCCCTGGACCCGACGCGTACTGACCTACGCGCTGCTGTTGCTGGCGACGATGTTCTTCCTCGGGCCCGTGTACTTGGTCGTGGTCACCGCCCTCAAGGAGCCGGCGGCGATCCGGTTGGCGACCGCCTGGCAGCTTCCCGAGACGTGGCACTGGCAGTCGTTCGTGGTCGCCTGGGACGCGTTCGCGCCGAAGCTGCGCAACAGCCTCGTCCTGGCCGTGACGGCCACGGCGATCTCGGCGCTGCTCGGCTCGATGAACGGCTACATCCTGTCGAAGTGGCGCTTCCGGGGCGCCAACGTGCTCTTCCCGCTGATGCTCTTCGGGATGTTCATCCCGTACCAGAGCATCCTGATCCCGCTGTTCCAGTTCCTGCGCGACATCGGCCTCTACGGCGGCCTGAGCGGCCTGATCCTGACGCACGTGGTGTACGGCATACCCATCACCACCCTGATCTTCCGCAACTTCTACGCCGAGATCCCCGACGAGATGCTCGAGGCCGGGAAGATCGACGGGGCGGGGTTCTTCGGGCTCTACGCCCGCATCGTCTTCCCGCTGTCGATCTCGGGCTTCGTCGTGGTGATCATCTGGCAGTTCACGCAGATCTGGAACGAGTTCCTGTTCGCGGTCACGCTGACGCGCCGCGCCACCGAGCCGATCACCGTCGCGCTCGCGCAGCTCGCCGGCGGCGAAGCGGTGCGCTGGAACCTGCCGATGGCGGGCGCCATCCTGGCCGCCCTGCCGACGCTGATCATCTACATCATCCTCGGCCGCTACTTCATCAAGGGTCTGCTGGCGGGTTCGGTCAAGGGCTGAGGCGGGTGCCGGGCTCGACGCGGCCCGGGTCGGCGCCGGGGTGGGCAATCGTGAAATGGTCGACCGGCGCGCGCGGCGCCCCGTGCTAGCCTTCCTCGATGGTCCGGCCAGACATCCAGGTGGCGAGCGTCACCGACGTCACACCAGCGTTGCTCGCCGAGTTGGGCGTGCGCGGCGTGCTCGTCGACCTCGACGACACGCTGATCGCCAGCGACGCCGAGGCGCTCGGCGCCGAGGCCGAGGCGTGGCTCGACGAGCTGCGGCGCGCGGGCATCGCGCTCGTGATCCTCTCGAACGGCGAGCGCGGGCGCGTGCGTCGCCTGGGCGAGCGCCTCGACGTGCCTGCCTTCGCGCTGGTCGGCAAGCCCTTCGCGTTCGCGTTCCGAAAGGGCCTGGCCGCGCTCGGCACGCCGCGCGAAGCCACCGCCATGGTCGGCGACCAGCTCTTCACCGACGTCCTCGGCGCCAACTGCGCCGGCATCACCTCGATCCTCGTCCGGCCGCTCACACCGGGGAAGCTCCCCCACACGCGCGTGGCGCGCCGGCTCGAACGACTCATCCTCAGCGGAGGTTCGCGTGGCAGTCCTGTCGATCGGTGACAAGCGGCTCGGAGCGGTCTTGCTGGAACGCGGCTACGTCTCCGACGAGTCGCTGCAGCAGGCAATCGGCCGGCACTCGGAGATCGGTGGACGCCTGGCAGACGTGCTGGTGAACATCGGCGTGATCTCGGAGCAGCGGATCGCGCGCGCGGTCGAGGAGTCGATCGGCATCCCGCTGGTGATGCTCCCGCGCGTGGACGTGATGCCCGAAGCCCTCGCGAAGCTCTCGTCCGACACCGCGTACGAGCTCGGAGCGCTCCCCTTCGCACTCGACGGGAACCGCCTGCGCGTCGCCTTCGAGGACCCCCTCGACGCGCTCTCGATCGAAGAGGCCGAGGATTCGTCGGGTTGCATCGTCGAGCCCTACCAGGCGCTCCACAAGGAGCTGCAGTGGGCGATCGCCACCTACTACCCCGAGCTCGGCCTGGAGCCGCCGGCCGACTTCCACGTCGACACCAGCCAGCGGCTCGGCGCGCTCGCCGTGGAGCGCGGCGTCATCACCGACGATCAACTCAACGAGGCGGTCGCGGAGCAGCAGCGCACCGGCGGGCTGCTCGGGCGCATCTTCGTCAAGCGCGGCCTGATGAGCGACGACGCGCTGTCCGCCCTGCTGGCGGAGCAGATGGGCCTCGAGTACGTCCACTCCCTCGAGGGCGTGCCATTCGACGATGCGCTCGCCGCGCACTTGCTGCGCCTCGACGCCGTGCAGTTCAACGCCGTGCCGTACAAGCGCGACGGTGACACGCTGGTCGTCGCGGTCGCCGACCCGCGCCGCATGGGCGACATCGAATCGATCATCCAGGGCACCGTGGCGTTCGTCGCCGCGCCCGAGAAGGCCGTGCAGCAGCGTATCGACATCATGTACGCCAACGACAACGGGCGGCTCGGCGAGACGCTCCTGATGAACAAGAAGCTCAAGCGCGAACAGCTGCGCAAGGCGCTCGCCGAGCAGGCCAAGCTGGGACGGGTCAAGCCCCTGGGCGAGATCCTGATCGACCTCAGCTACGTGACCCAGACCGACGTCGACGAGGCGCTGAACAAGCAGCGCTCGGGTGGCGGCCGTCTCGAGGACACGCTGGTGCAATCCGGCAAGATCTCGCCTGAGATGCTGGCCAAGAGCCTCGCCATGCAGCTCGGCTACGAGTACGTCGACGAGTCCACGGCCAAGGTCGATCCCTTCGCCGTCACGCTGGTGCCGGAGCCGACGGTGCGGCGCTACCAGGCGATGCCGATCAAGATCGACGGCAACACGCTGCAGGTGGCGATGAAGGACCCTCGGCACGTGTTCGCGCTCG